>NZ_JBHVWF010000009.1:0-105419 GCF_042882365.1 Streptomyces sp. NPDC058221
ACACGGGTTGGTATACTTCCCCCGGGCGGGGGGGGATCGGTCCCGTAAACGCCGGGGGGGGGTGGGACCCTTCCGGTCCCACCGCCCCGCGGCCCTGTGAACTACGCGTCGCCGCCCGCGGGACCAGGATCGGCCGCGGCCACATCCAGCAGGTCGTAGCGGTCGACCGCCGTCTTCAGCACCGAACGGTCGATCTTCCCGTCCTTCGCGAGCTCGGTGAGCACCGCCAGGACGATCGACTGGGCGTCGATGTGGAAGAACCGGCGGGCCGCCCCGCGGGTGTCCGCGAACCCGAAGCCGTCCGCACCCAGCGACTGGTACGCACCGGGCACCCAGCGCGCGATCTGGTCCGGTACGGACCGCATCCAGTCCGAGACCGCCACGAACGGGCCCTGTGCCCCGGACAGCTTGCGCGTCACATACGGCACGCGCTGCTCCTCCTCCGGGTGCAGCAGGTTGTAGCGCTCCACGTCCACGGCCTCGCGCCGCAGCTCGTTCCAGGACGTCGCCGACCAGACGTCGGCCTTCACGTTCCACTCGTCGGCGAGGACGCGCTGCGCCTCGACCGCCCAGGGGACCGCCACACCGGACGCCATGATCTGGGCGGGGATCTCGCCCCTCTCGCCGCTGCTGTAGCGGTAGACGCCCTTCAGGATGCCCTCGACGTCCACGTCCGCGGGCTCGGCCGGGTGCTGGATCGGCTCGTTGTAGACGGTGAGGTAGTAGAAGACGTCCTCGTTCTCCTCGGGCGTCCCGCCGTACATCCTGCGCAGACCGTCCTTGACGATGTGCCCGATCTCGTACCCGAACGCCGGGTCGTAGGCGACACAGGCCGGGTTCGTCGAGGCGAGCAGCTGCGAGTGGCCGTCCGCGTGCTGGAGGCCCTCACCGGTCAGCGTCGTACGGCCGGCGGTGGCGCCCAGCACGAAGCCGCGGGCGAGCTGGTCGGCCATCTGCCAGAACTGGTCGCCGGTCCGCTGGAAACCGAACATCGAGTAGAAGACGTACACCGGGATCAGCGGCTCGCCGTGCGTCGCGTACGCCGAACCGGCCGCGACCAGCGAGGCGGTACAGCCGGCCTCGGAGATGCCGTCGTGCAGCATCTGGCCGGTCGGCGACTCCTTGTACGCGAGCAGCAGATCGCGGTCCACCGACTCGTACTGCTGACCGAGCGGGTTGTAGATCTTCGCGCTCGGGAAGAAGGCGTCCATACCGAAGGTGCGGTACTCGTCGGGCGCGATCAGCACGAAACGCTTGCCGATCTCCTTGTCCCGCATGAGGTCCTTCAGGATGCGGACGAACGCCATGGTGGTGGCGATCGACTGCTGACCTGAACCCTTCTTCGCGCTCGCGTAGGCCTTCTCGTCGGGCAGGGCCAGCGCCTTCGACCGCACCACACGCGTCGGGACGTAACCGCCCAGACCCTTGCGGCGGTCGTGCATGTACTGGATCTCCTCCGAGTCGCGGCCCGGGTGGTAGTACGGCGGGTTGCCGTCCTCCAGCTGGGAGTCCGCGATCGGGATGTGCAGCCGGTCCCGGAAACGCTTCAGGTCCTCGGCCGTGAGCTTCTTCATCTGGTGGGTCGCGTTGCGGCCCTCGAAGTTCGGCCCCAGCGTCCAGCCCTTGACCGTCTGCGCCAGGATCACCGTCGGCTGCCCCTTGTGGGCCTTGGCCGCCGCGTACGCCGCGTAGACCTTGCGGTGGTCGTGACCGCCGCGGCCCAGGTGCAGGATCTGCTGGTCGGACATGTCCTTGACCATGTCCCGCAGCCGGGCGTCGTCACCGAAGAAGTGATCACGGATGTACGCGCCCGTCTCGGTGGCGTACGTCTGGAACTGGCCGTCCGGCGTGGTGTTCAGCTTGTTGACCAGGATGCCCGTGCGGTCCTGGGCGAGCAGCGGGTCCCAGGAGCGGTCCCAGACCAGCTTGATGACGTTCCAGCCGGCACCGCGGAACTGCGACTCCAGCTCCTGGATGATCTTGCCGTTGCCGCGCACCGGCCCGTCGAGGCGCTGGAGGTTGCAGTTGACGACGAAGGTCAGGTTGTCCAGACCCTCGCGGGCTGCGATGGACAGCTGGCCGAGCGACTCCGGCTCGTCCATCTCGCCATCACCGAGATAGGCCCAGACGTGCGACTTGGAGGTGTCGGCGAGGCCGCGCGCCTCCATGTAGCGGTTCATCCGCGCCTGGTAGATCGCGCCGAGCGGGCCCAGGCCCATCGAGACGGTCGGGAACTCCCAGAAGTCCGGCATCAGCCGCGGGTGCGGGTAGCTGGACAGGCCGTTCGGCGCCTTCGACTTCTCCTGGCGGAAGCCGTCGAGCTGCGCCTCGCTCAGCCGGTCCAGCAGGAACGCGCGGGCGTAGATACCGGGGGAGGCGTGCCCCTGGAAGAAGATCTGGTCACCGCCCAGACCGTCGTCCTTGCCGCGGAAGAAGTGGTTGAAGCCCACGTCGTAGAGCGAGGCGGAGGAGGCGAACGTGGCGATGTGACCGCCGACGCCGATCCCCGGACGCTGCGCCCGCGACACCATCACGGCCGCGTTCCAGCGGGTCGCGTTGAGTACCTTGCGCTCGATCTCCTCGTCGCCGGGGAAGAACGGCTCGTCCTTCGTGGCGATGGTGTTCACGTAATCCGTGCTGCGCATCTCCGGCACGGCGACGCGCTTCTCGCGGGCACGCTCGATGAGCCGGAGCATGAGATAGCGGGCCCGCTCACGGCCCCGCTCGTCGACGGCGGCGTCGAGGGAGTCGAGCCATTCCTGGGTCTCTTCGGGATCGAAATCCGGGACCTGACTCGGAAGGCCGCCAATGATGATCGGGTTGCGATCGGATCCGGAAGCCACGCTGTTCCTTCGCTGTTCGGTGCTGCGCTACGGGGCCTGGTTGAGGGAGTCACGCCCCCGGGATATGTACACGTACGCCATCCCATCGTGTACCGCGAGGACGCAAACGTCATCTCTACCGAGAGGTAACCGGCGGGCTTCCGGGGCACCGGGTCCCGAAGGTCCGGATGGGCCGCGGCAGAGCGGGTATCGGGGAATCAGGACGCGTCGGGCAGGATGGGTCGGGCGAAACCGCAACCATACGCCCAAGGCGCCCAAGTGTTCCCAAACGCTGTTCGACTCCGATTGCCGGGCCGAAACGGCATAAGCTGTTCAAGGACGTAAGGACGTAATCAGGGTGTGGAGGGGAGCGCAGGCTCCAGCAGCGGACCCGCCGACCGTGCGGCGACGTGGCACGAAACGTCACCGTTTAGGCGGTCTCGTGCGCTGGGTACTTGCGCGATCCGCCGCTCCCGTGTGGACTACGGCCAGCGCCCCGCGTACGCGCGTGGCTGAAGCATTTTCCGAAACATGATCAGGAGGCAACCCGTGAGCGCGACCGCGGACCACGCGGAGGAGCGGACCAACCCGGCAGCACGCCTGGGGTTCGAGCCCGGACAGGTGGTCCAGGAGATCGGCTACGACGACGACGTCGAGCTGGAGCTCCGTGAGGGCATTGAGGCCACTATCGGCCAGGAACTCGTCGACGAGGACTACGACGACGTCGCTGACGTCGTCCTGCTCTGGTTCCGCGACGAGGACGGCGACCTTACGGACGCGCTGGTGGATGCCATTGGTCTGCTCGAGGAAGGCGGCACGGTCTGGCTGATGACGCCGAAGACCGGCCGTGACGGTTACGTCGAGCCGAGCGACATCAACGAGGCTGCCCAGACAGCCGGTCTCGCCCAGACCAAGAGCATCAGTGCGGGCAAGGACTGGACGGGCAGCCGTCTGGCCACACCGAAGGTGGCGGCCAAGCCCAGGCGCTGAACCGCATTTCGCCACTGAAGGCCCCCGACGGCAGCACGCCGCCCGGGGGCCTTCGTATATCCGTCGCGCACCCCGTGCAGCGCCCGCAGGGTGACCTTCTGCGGGCGCTGGACGGCCGCCGGGCACCTCTGCGTAGGGTGGGGAGTCACCCGGACAGCCCAGCCCGGCGACGTAGCGAAGGGACGCGTTTCATGGCGATCGAGGTCGGCACCAAGGCCCCGGATTTCGAGCTGAAGGACAACCACGGCCGTACCGTGAAGTTGTCGGACTTCCATGGCGAGAAGAACGTGGTGGTGCTCTTCTACCCGTTCGCCTTCACCGGCGTCTGCACGGGCGAGCTCTGTGCCCTCCGTGACGAGCTGCCCTCCTTCGAGAACGACGACACGCAGCTGCTCGCCGTCTCCAACGACTCCATTCACACCCTGCGCGTCTTCGCCGAGCAGGAGGGCCTCGCATACCCGCTGCTCTCGGACTTCTGGCCGCACGGGGAGACCTCGCGGGCGTACGGCGTCTTCGACGAGGAGAAGGGCTGCGCGGTGCGCGGCACCTTCATCATCGACAAGGAGGGCGTGGTGCGCTGGACCGTCGTCAACGGCCTGCCCGACGCGCGCGACCTCAACGACTACATCAAGGCGCTCGGCTCTCTCTGATCGGCTCGCTCCGATCCGGGATCCGGGGGATCTCCGGGCGACCCCCGGCCAAAAGCCTGTTTTGGCCGGGAACCGGTCACTAGGATCCACTCGTTGATCGGATGCCAACGCAACGTGGAGGCGCCGGCACCGGCCGGCCCCCAATGAAACCAATGGGAGGACTCGTGGGAGTCAGCCTCAGCAAGGGCGGCAACGTCTCGCTGACCAAGGCCGCGCCCAACCTGACCGCGGTCATCGTGGGTCTGGGCTGGGACGCTCGTACCACCACCGGCGGGGATTTCGACCTCGACGCCAGCGCCCTGCTGACGAACGCCGAGGGCAAGGTCGGCAACGACGGCAATTTCGTCTTCTTCAACAACCTCAAGAGCCCCGACGGTTCGGTCGAGCACACCGGTGACAACCTCACCGGTGAGGGCGAGGGCGACGACGAGGTCATCAAGGTCAACCTGGCCGGTGTCCCGGCCGATGTCGACAAGATCGTCTTCCCGGTCTCGATCTACGAGGCCGAGTCGCGGCAGCAGAGCTTCGGCCAGGTGCGCAACGCGTACATCCGCGTGGTCAACCAGGCCGACAACAGCGAGCTCGCGCGTTACGACCTGAGCGAGGACGCCTCGACGGAGACCGCCATGGTCTTCGGCGAGCTGTACCGCAACGGTGCGGAGTGGAAGTTCCGCGCCATCGGTCAGGGTTACGCCTCGGGTCTGCGCGGCATCGCGCAGGACTTCGGCGTCAACGTCTAGACAGCCGTTCCGGGGCCGTGCCGGCGAAGGCGCGGACCCGGGCAGGCCCAGCACGTCCCGTCCGGCGCCGCACCCTGTGCGGCGCCGGACGCGCTCAGTAGGCAGTAGTTCAGCCGCTCCGTGCACGGTTCAGCCGTTCCGTACGCGGTTCACCGGCTCAACAGACGGTTCATCGACTCGGGGAGGACACACCATGGGCGTCACGCTCGCCAAGGGAGGCAATGTCTCCCTCTCCAAGGCCGCACCCAATCTCACCCAGGTACTGGTCGGGCTCGGCTGGGACGCACGATCCACCACGGGGGCCGACTTCGACCTCGACGCCAGCGCGCTGCTGTGCCAGTCGGGCCGGGTGCTCGGCGACGAATGGTTCGTGTTCTACAACAACCTCACGAGCCCCGACGGCTCCGTGGAGCACACCGGTGACAACCTCACGGGTGAGGGCGAGGGCGACGACGAGTCGGTCATCGTGAACCTCACACAGGTGCCGGCCCATTGCGACAAGATCGTTTTTCCGGTCTCCATCCATGAGGCCGAAAATCGCGGGCAGGCATTCGGCCAGGTCAGCAACGCGTTCATCCGGGTGGTGAACCAGGCCGACGGCCAGGAACTCGCGCGTTACGACCTGAGTGAGGACGCCTCGACGGAGACCGCGATGATCTTCGGCGAGCTCTACCGTTATAACGGTGAGTGGAAGTTCCGTGCAGTGGGGCAGGGGTACGCGTCAGGTCTGCGCGGTATCGCTCTAGACTTCGGGGTCAACGTTTCGTAAAGCCGCGCACGACGCGGGGGAGCCCCGTACACCTCGGGGGAGACCTGTACACAGATGATGGGGTAGCCAGTGCTTCTGAAAACCTTCGGCTGGTCGTTCGCGATTACCGCGCTCGGCCTGGTCGCAGCCCTGTTCTACGGGGGGTGGCAAGCCTTCGGGGTGGTCGCGATCCTTTCCGTCCTGGAGATCTCGCTGTCCTTCGACAACGCGGTCGTCAACGCCGGAATCCTGAAGAAGATGAGCGCCTTCTGGCAGAAGATCTTCCTCACGGTCGGTGTACTCATCGCGGTCTTCGGTATGCGGCTGGTGTTCCCCGTCGTCATCGTGGCCATCACCGCCAAGCTGGGACCGATCGAGGCCGTCGATCTCTCGTTCAATGACCCGGACCGCTACAAGGAACTGGTCACCGACGCCCACCCGGCCATCGCCGCCTTCGGTGGCATGTTCCTGTTGATGATCTTCCTCGACTTCATTTTCGAGGACCGTGACATCCAGTGGCTGCGCTGGATCGAGCGCCCGCTCGCCAAGCTCGGCAAGGTCGACATGCTGTCGGTCTGCGTCGCGCTGGTCGTCCTGCTCATCTCGGCCATGACGTTCGCGACCCAGGCACACCAGCACGGCGGCGGACACGCGGACAAGGGCGAAACCGTCCTGCTCGCGGGTATCGCGGGTCTGATCACGTATCTCATCGTCGGCGGACTCTCCGGCCACTTCGAGAACAAGCTGGAGGAAGAGGAGGAACGCGAGCACGAGCAGGAGGAGGAAGCCGAGCGGACGGGGAAGAAACTCTCCGCGGTCGTACTCTCCGGCAAGGCCGCGTTCTTCATGTTCCTCTACCTGGAAGTGCTCGACGCGTCCTTCTCGTTCGACGGTGTGATCGGCGCCTTCGCCATCACCAACGAGATCGTGCTGATGGCGCTGGGTCTCGGTATCGGTGCGATGTACGTCCGTTCGCTCACGGTCTACCTGGTCCGCCAGGGCACCCTGGACGACTACGTCTACCTGGAGCACGGCGCGCACTACGCGATCGGCGCGCTGGCCGTCCTCCTGCTCATCACGATCCAGTACGAGATCAACGAGATCATCACCGGTCTCATCGGCGTCATCCTGATCGCCTGGTCCTTCTGGTCGTCGGTCCGGCGCAACAAGGCGCTGGAGGCCGATGGTGACGGAGGCAGTACGGAAGTCTCCGCCGGGGTGTGACCCGGTAGGGAATGAGGAACGCTCTCTGCGGGGCGGCTCGTACGGCGCAGGTTTCCGGGGAACACCCGGACCCGGCCCGGAGCCGCCCCGCAGCGGTGCGTGCGTCGTGTGCGTCGCATGCGACGGGCGCGGCGGGTGTGACACCGACAGGTGCGGGGCCGATATGTGTGGGGGTTGGGGATGGCGTTCTGGGACAGCCTGTGGCCGGGGCGGGAAGCACAGTTCGAGTCGGGCAGCGCGGCCACCAACTCCATCGTGCTCTCCAAGCGGCACGCCACGGTCTCACTGACCAAACAGGGCGCGCTGACCGGCAATCTCCGGGTCAACCTCTCGTGGCGGATGCGGACGTCCGACATCGAGGGCCGGTCCCGGCAGAGCGGCCGGCTGCTGCGGCCGTTCAAGCTCTTCAAGCCCGACGTCGTCCAGGCGCACACCCAGGGTGTGGTCAACGTCGACCTGGACCTGGGCTGCATGTACGAGCTTGCGGACGGCACCAAGGGCGTGGTGCAGCCGCTGGGCAACCTGATCGGTGATCTGAACGCGCCGCCGTACATCAGGCTCAGCGGGGACGACCGCTTCGGGGCGCCGTCCGGCGAGACCGTCTACGTCAACCTCGACCAGCGCGACCAGATCAAGCGGCTGCTGTTCTTCGTCTACATCTACGACCAGACGCCGGCCTTCGACCGTACGCACGCCAAGGTGACGCTCTACCCGGGCAACGGGCCGCGCATCGAGATCGAGCTGGACGAACGGGCCCCGCAGGCCCGCTCGTGCGCCGTGTTCACCGTGGAGAACGTCAAGGGTGAACTCATGGTGCGGCGCGAGGTGAAGTTCGTGTACGGCTTCCAGTCGGAGCTGGACCGGCTGTACGGCTTCGGGATGCAGTGGGGGCGCGGGTACAAGTCCCGCGCCTGACGGCTGTCCCCACCGGGCCGGAGCCGCGGCCGGAGTCGGCGATGATCGGCGAGGCGACGAGTTCCGGCCGGGTGCGGCGGGTCAGGGGCGTATGAACTGCGGGCCCTGCGGCGGCAGGACGAAATTCGGGTCCGGCGCGTACGCCGCGGCCGCCGCGGGCTGCGGATAGCCGTAGGCGGGCTGCGCGGAGGCCGGCTGGGGGTAGCCGTAGGCCGGCTGCGGGGCCTGCGCCGGCGGGGCCGCTGCGGGCTGCGGATAGCCGTACGCGGGCTGCTGGTGCTGCACCGTGACCTGTGCGTCAGGTCCGGCGGCCGGGGCGGGCGGGAACGGCGGTGCGGGCGGCAGCGGCGCCGGATCGGGCTCGGCCGCGGCCTCCGCCTCGTCGACGGAGATGCCGAAGGCGGTCGCGAGACCGACCAGTCCGGTCGGGTAGCCCTGTCCCACGGCACGGAACTTCCAGCCATCGCCGCGCCGGTACAGCTCGCCGCAGATGATCGCGGTTTCCTCGCCGGTCTCCGGCCGTACGTCGAACACGGCGAGCGGTTCACCGCCCGTCGCCGTCGCGTCGTAGAGCATGATGCGCAGGTCGCGCACCTGTTCGAAGGCGGCTCCGTCGGAGGATGCGGCGATGACCACCTGGTCGACCGAGGGGTCGAGCGCGTTGAGGTCGGCCTCGATGGTGTCCGTCAGGCCCTCGGCGAGACTCCGCTTCGGGAGCCGTCGTACCAGGCCGGAGGGGTGGCGGGGCTGGTTGTAGAAGACGAAGTCCTCGTCCGAGCGCACGCGGCCGCCGGAGCCGAGCAGCAGGGCCGAGGCGTCCACGTCGGGAACCCCGGCGCCCGGGGACCAGCGCAGCACGGCCCGTACGGCCATGGCGTCCAGCGGGACGTTCGAACCTTTCACCATCGCGTGCGTCATGGCGGTCATCCTGCCTGCTGGCTGCCCCTGTGGACAACGTGGGGGGCGCAAGCCGTGTCTCGGCGGAATGCCGGAACCACCCCGTCCGCACCCTTCGGAACCGTCGCGAAATGGACGAGTTACCCGGACTTCATGCGTCGAGGGAACTGCCGACACCCGTCCGTACGTACTATTACCGGCCACACGTTGTCCGGTCGGTCAGGTAGTACGGGGGGAATCACATGCGTCATTTCGGGCATATCGCGCCCAGTGTCAGGGACGGCCTGTTCTTCCAGCAGCCGTGCTTCTTCGACGCCGACGCGTCGGCAACCGTGCTCTCCGCCGCCCTGGGAGCCACCCTCTACAGCCCCGCCACCCGGCCGGCACTTGCCGACGACGTCATCAAGCAGGCCGCCCGCGGGGTCGTCTCGATGGTGTTGTGCCTGGAGGACTCGATCGACGACTCGGAGGTGGCCGGCGCCGAGGAGAACCTGGTCGCACAGTTCGCCGAACTGGCCGTACGCGACGCCGAGCTGCCCCTGCTCTTCATCCGGGTCCGTGAACCGCACCAGATCACCGACCTGGTGCGGCGGCTCGGCGATACCGCCCGATTGTTGTCTGGTTTTGTACTTCCGAAGTTCACGCAAGAGCGTGGCGTGCCGTTCATGGAGGCCCTGACCAAGGCCGAGGGCATCGGCGGCAGGCGGCTCTTCGCCATGCCGGTGCTCGAATCCCCCGAGCTGCTCCACCTGGAGACCCGCCAGGAGTCCCTCCAGAAGATCGCCGCCACCGTCGACACGTACCGTGACCGGGTCCTCGCGCTGCGGCTCGGCGTCACCGACTTCTGCTCGGCGTACGGCCTGCGCAGGGCGCCGGACATGACGGCGTACGACGTCCGGATCGTCGGCGATGTCATCGCCGACGTGGTGAATGTGCTGGGCCGGGCGGACGGCACGGGCTTCACGATCACCGGACCGGTGTGGGAGTACTTCCGACTCCAGGAGCGCATGTTCAAGCCACAGCTGCGCCGCAGCCCCTTCCTGGAGGGCCGGGCCGAGGAGCTGCGCACGGCGCTGATCGAGCACGACCTGGACGGGCTGCTGCGGGAGATCGAGCTGGACCGGGCCAACGGTCTGCTCGGCAAGACCTGCATCCACCCGTCGCACGTCGCGCCCGTGCACGCACTGTCGGTGGTCAGCCACGAGGAGTTCAGCGACGCCCAGGACATCCTGCGGCCGGAACGCGGGGGCGGCGGCGTGCTGCGCTCCGCGTACACGAACAAGATGAACGAAGTGAAGCCGCACCGGGCGTGGGCCGAGCGCACCCTGCGGCGGGCCGAGGTGTTCGGGGTGGCGAGGGAGGACGTCGGCTTCGTGGAGCTGCTGGCCGCGAGCCTGGCGGAATGAGCCGGCTGCGGCGGAGCGTTTCGCTGGAGGAAGTGTGCCGGTGACCGGGCCGGCGGTGACGGTGGCGGGGTGACGGGCTTCGGCCGCCGGTTGTCCGGCGGCTGCCGGTCGTCCGGCGCGTACGACCATGGGTGCGCGAGTGCGCCCCCTGGATGCGCCCCCTGAGTATGACCCTGAGTGTGAGTACGAACCTGAGCGCGACCCGATGAGCGGGTCGTGCGGCGAGGAAAGAGACGGCGAACGTGGTGTGGTCGGGTAGCTGGGTCGCGGAGCGGCTGGGCGTCGAGCTCGTGGGCGACGGTGAGCTGCGGGAGCTGCTGGGCCTCGCCCTGCGGCGCAACCCCAAGCGGGCGCATCTGCTCGTGTCCCATGTGCTCGGCAAGCATGTGCCGCAGTACCCCTCGGTGGTCTATGGCGCCGGATTCGAGCTCGGCCGCCGGGTGCGGGAGCTGCTCGGGGAGGACGGGTCCCGGCGCGCGGTCGTGCTCGGCTACGCGGAGACGGCCACCGGCCTCGGTCACGCGGTCGCCGACGGGCTCGGCACCGCGCCGTATCTCCACTCGACACGGCGCCCCGTCGAGGGTGTGGCCCGGGCGGGCGGCTTCGAGGAGTCGCACTCGCACGCCACCTCGCACCTGCTGCTCCCGGAGGACCCTGACCTGCTGGCGGGGGACGCGGCAGGCAGTACCGGCTTCGGCAGTACCGGTTCCGGCGAGGCCGGGGAGGGGGCTTCGTCCGACGCGGTGCTCGTGCTGGTCGACGACGAGTTCTCCACCGGTAACACCGTCCTCAACACCATCCGCGCCCTGCACGAGCGCTATCCCCGGTCCCGCTACGTCATCGTGGCCCTGGTCGACATGCGCTCGCCGGCCGACCGCGGGCGGCTGGCCGAGTTCGCCGCGGAGATCGGCGCCCGCGTCGATCTGGTGGCGAGGAACACGGGCACGGTCCGCCTTCCGGACGGGGTCCTGGAGAAGGGGCAGGCGCTGGTCACGGCCGAGGAGGCCGCGCAGAAGGCGGCGGGTCCCTCGGGGCCGGTCACGGGTACGGCGGCCCGGCCGCCGACGTCCGGAGCCCCCCGCCCAGCCACCCGGGTGGACCTGCGGTGGCCCGCCGGTGTGCCCGACGGAGGCCGGCACGGTTTCACGCCCGCGCACCGGGCCCAGCTGGAACCGGCACTCCCCGCCATGGCGGACCGCATCGCCGCGGCGCTGGACGACGGTGCGCGCCGCGTACTGGTCCTGGGTTTCGAGGAGCTGATGTACGCGCCGCTGCGCCTGGGCGCCGCCCTGGAGGACCGCACCGCCGCCGAGGTCCGCTACTCCACCACGACCCGTTCCCCGGTCCTCGCGGTGGACGACCCGGGCTACGCGATACGGACCCGGCTGGTCTTCCCGGCCCACGACGACCCGTCCGACGGCCCCGGCGACCGGTACGCGTACAACGTCGCGGGCGCAGGCTTCGACGCCGTCGTGGCCGTCGTCGACTCCACCGCGGACACGCCCGCGCTGCACGCCGCCGACGGCCTGCTGGCGCAGCTCGCCCCGCACACCGCCCAGGTCCTGCTCGCGGTCGTGCCCTCATACATACCGTCCGCGGCCGCTGCGACGGCTCCGGCCGCAGCGGTGGCCGCGGCGGCTCAGACCGCGGCGACCTCCGACGCACCGTCCTCAGACCGGCAGGAAGAAACCCCCATGCTTCCCGAGCCCCTCCGCGGCCCCGCCTTCTCCTCCTACGCACCGGACGAGGTCGGCTGGCTGCTCCAGGACCTCTCGGACACGGAGCTGGAGGCGCCCACCGAGGAGCGCGAGGAGGCGATACAGAGCGGCGGCGCGCACTACGCCGAGTCGCTTCCCGTCGAGTACCAGCCGTCCGACCAGTACCAGGACCTGTTCAAGGCGGCCCTGGACCTGTCGGCCGCACGGATCGCCCGCGCCGTCGGCACCGTCACCGAGACCGTCCTGGCCGAGCGCGGCCCCCGCCCCGTGCTGGTCTCGCTGGCCAGGGCCGGCACCCCCGTCGGCGTACTGATGCGCCGCTGGGCCCAGCACCGGCACGGCCTCGACCTGCCGCACTACGCCGTGTCGATCGTGCGCGGCCGGGGCATCGACGCCAACGCCCTGCGCTGGCTTGCCGCCCACCACAACCCCGCCGACGTGGTCTTCGTCGACGGCTGGACCGGGAAGGGCGCCATCACCCGCGAACTGGCGGCTGCCATAGCCGAGTTCGAGGACTCCGACGGGACCGAGGGCTTCAACCCGGAGATCGCGGTCCTGGCCGACCCCGGCGGCTGCGTCCGCACGTACGGCACCCGCGAGGACTTCCTGATCCCCTCCGCCTGCCTCAACTCCACGGTGTCCGGCCTGATCTCCCGTACGGTCCTGCGCTCCGACCTGGTCGGTCCGGACGACTTCCACGGCGCGAAGTTCTACCGCGAGCTCGCCGGATCCGATGTCTCCGGCCACTTCCTCGACACCGTCGCCGACCGGTTCGGCGAGGTCGCCGACGCGGTCGACGCCGACGTCAAGGAACTGCTCACCGCCGACCGCGCACCCACCTGGGAGGGCTGGGCCGCGGTGGAACGCATCAGCGAGGAGTACGGCATCCACGACGTGAACCTGGTCAAGCCGGGCGTCGGCGAGACGACCCGGGTGCTGCTGCGCCGGGTCCCGTGGAAGATCCTCGCCAAGCGCGGCGCCGGAGCGGACCTGGAACACATCAGGCTGCTGGCCGGGCAGCGCGGCGTACCGGTCGAAGAGGTCGACGAACTCCCGTACACCTGCGTCGGATTGATCCACCCCAAGTACACGCGCGGGGCGACCGGCGCGGACGGCAGGGCGGTGGAGTCCAAGTGACATCCGAAGTGACATCCCAGGTGACATCCGGCGCGGCCTCCCCACTGACCTCCCAGCCTGCCCTCCCGCCGGCCTCTCCCGTGACACTGGTCGCCAGCGACCTCGACCGCACCCTCATCTATTCGGCGGCAGCCCTCCAGCTCCCGATGCCGGACGCACAGGCCCCCCGGCTGCTCTGCGTCGAGGTGTACGACCACAAGCCGCTCTCGTACGTCACGGAGACGGCCGCCGCACTGCTCGCCGAGCTGGCCGGCGCCCCGTCCACGGTCTTCGTGCCGACCACCACCCGCACCCGCGAGCAGTACCACCGCATCCATCTCCCTGGACCCGCGGCCCGGTTCGCGATCTGCGCCAACGGCGGACACATGCTCGTGGACGGCGAGTCGGACCCCGACTGGCAGCGGACGGTGGCCCGTCGGCTGGCCGACGAGTGCGCGTCGCTCGCCGAGGTCCGCGCCCATCTCGTAGCCGCCGCCGACCCCGCCTGGCTCCTCAAGGAGCGGGTCGCCGAGGACCTCTTCGCCTATCTCGTCGTCGACCGGGCGCTCCTGCCGCCGGACTGGCGACAGGAGTTGGCCGAGTGGGCGGAGCCGCGCGGCTGGACCGTCTCGCTCCAGGGCCGCAAGATCTACGCCGTACCGCGGCCGCTCACCAAGAGTGCGGCGATGCGCGAGGTGGCCCGCCGCACGGGCGCCACGCTCACCCTCGCCGCCGGTGACTCCCTCCTGGACGCCGACCTGCTGCTCGCCGCGGACCGAGGCTGGCGCCCCGGCCACGGTGAACTCGCCGACGCGGACTGGAACGCCCCGCACGTGGAGGCGACCGCAGAGCGGGGCGTGGCGGCGGGCGAGGAGATCCTCCGGCGCCTCCTCCGGACGGCGGGCCTGCGCCGCGCCGCCTGAGCCCCGGTCGCTGGCACCGGGGCACCGGGCCGCCTGGCACACGGATGTCATGCCGTCCGCCGCGCCGCCGAATTCGCTCGAACCGGCGGCATCCGGCGGCTACAGTCACCGCGTCCTCGCGCGCCGGGGGAGCACTCGGCCGACCAGGGAGCAGCGCGATGACCAAGGGAGCAGTGCGATGACCAAGGGAAACGAAACCAAGATCACGGACGGGTTGTACGCGTACATGCTGGCGCACAACCCGCCGCTGGACGCGGTGCAGCGCGAGCTCGTCGAGACCACGTACGCCCAGCTGCCCGACCGTGCGGGCATGCAGTCGGCGGAGGAACAGGGCCCGCTGCTGGCCTTCCTCGTCCGGCTGACCGGGGCCCGCCACATCGTGGAGGTGGGGACCTTCACCGGCTTCTCCGCCCTGTCGATGGCCCAGGCGCTGCCCGCCGACGGACGGCTGATCGCCTGCGACATCTCGGAGGAGTGGACGGCCTACGGGCGCGCGGCCTGGGAGAAGGCGGGCGTCGCCGACCGGATCGAGCTGCGGATCGCCCCCGCGCTCGACACCCTGCGCGCGATGCCCGCCGAGCCGCACATCGACTTCGCCTACCTCGACGCGGACAAGGGCAACTACATCCCGTACTGGGAGGAACTGGTGCCCCGGATGCGCCAGGGCGGCGTCATCGCCACGGACAACGTGCTCTTCCACGGCCGGGTGACCGAGCCGCAGGCGACCGGCGGAGCGGCGGCCATCAAGGAGTTCAACGACCACGTGTCCGCCGATCCGCGGATGGACAGCGTGCTGCTCACGGTCGCGGACGGGCTGACGCTGTCCCGTAAGCGGTAGACGGCCTGACGCTGTTGTCTCCGTAAGCGGTAGACGGCCTGACGCGGCTGTCCCGTAAGCGATAGACGGGCCGAGGGCTGCGGGTTCAGCCGCAGCAGCCCCCACCGCAGCAGCCGCCCCCGCCTCCGCCTTCGCCGCTCGACGGCGCGGGCGCGGAACCGGCCGTGCCGCCCACGGCGACGGCGACGGTGGAGAGAAGCTTCACGGTGTCCTCGTGCCCGGCAGGGCAGAAGGCGGGGGCCGAGGACTGGGCCATCGGGCGACGGAGTTCGAAGGTGTGTCCGCAGGAGCGGCAGCGGTACTCGTAGCGAGGCATGCGCTCAGGCTATCCGCCGGAGACCTGATTGCATGGCCGGGATTGCGAGGAATCCAGGAATCCGCTCCACGCATCCCCTCACGCAGCCCCGCAATGCGTTACGCGCGGCCGTTATGCGCGGACCCTACGCGCGGCGCTCGGAGGAGGGTGGGACGACGACGGGCATCTGCCCGACCGCCCTCCGCCGCTCGAGGTGCTCCTCGTGCGCGGCTTCCTCGGGATGGCGGCTCCGCCAGTACGGATTGTCATGGGGGAGCCCGCCGCTGACGCGTCCGTACATCCCGAACATCATCAGCATCAGCCCGACGACGAAGCTGAACAGCACGTTCTGCATCTGGAACGCGAGAAAGTTCAGCCCCGTGTCCAGCAGCGCGAGATTCACGAATCCGCTGAGGATGAAGGCGATGCCCAGCACCATGTTGAGGGTCGAGGCGAAGTTGCCACCGATCACCATCCCGATGAAGAGCAGCAGCCCGACGCAGATCGACAGCACGCTGAGGGCGCCATTGGTGCTGAGGCCCGCGACGGTGTCCCCGCCGGTGTCGAAGAAGCCGATCTTGTCGATCAGCCCGAGAATGCCGAAGGCGAGCAGCACCAGACCCATCAGCCCTGCCCCGACCCGGTAGACGCGGCTGAGCCGGTGATCGACGGGAAGATGCTCATCGAGCCGGGTGACCCTGCTCTTACGGTGAGCCGCCGGCCGGCGGGCGGGACGCAGTACGTGGGTGGCCATGGGGCCTCCTTCTGGTACTACCAGGATCGCTCCGAGGCGGCAGAGGCGCACGTCAGCGCCGGACGAGCGCCCGGCCACCGGGTACCCCCGGCGGGATGCCGCCTCCGGGACCGCTCCGGGACCGCTCCGGGACAGATCAAGCCCCGGCCCCACGCTCCTCGCGGATCTCGGAGACCACGCGTGAGGCGGTCTGCCGTACGCCTTCCGTCACGGTCAGGAAGTGCCAGTAGTCGGGATGGCGCCCTTCAAGACCCTCGACGGCCTGGTCGAGCCGGGCCACCGCGTCGTCCAGGGGGCGGGCATGGCGCGGATCGGGTGTGTTGCGCCCGGCCATGGCCAGCCGCTGGGCGTCCCGGATCGCGAACCGAGTCCGCTGGATCTCCTGCTGCGGGTCCTTGGCCACCTCGTTGAGCCGGTGCAGCCGGTCACCGGCCGCGGACACCGCCTCGTCCGTGGCGTTGAGCAGGGCTCGGACCGTGCTCAGCCGGGAGGTCGCATCGGCCCAGCGCTGTTCGTCGCGCGCCTTGGAGGCTTCCTTCAGCTTCTCCTCGGCCTGGCGCACGTTGACGGCCGCCTGCTCCGGAACCGGCTGGAGGTCCTGCCAGCAGGCTGCCGAGAACCGCCGCCGCAGCTCACTGAGCACGGGCTCGACGGAAGCCGACCGAGTGGTCAGGGCCTGTGCACGCGTACGCAGGGACACCAGCCGCCGATCGATCTCGGCGGCCCGATCCGGCAACTGGGCGGCCTCGGCCCGCACGGCCTCGGCATCGCGCAGCACCTGATCGGCGCGCTGGAGGGTCTCGGTCACGCCGTGCCGGCCGGCGCCCTGGTTGAGCTTGGTCAGCTCCGGAGCGAGGGCGGCGAGCCGCGCCGCGAGCTCATCCGCCCGCAGTCCGGACGCCCGCACCGTGTCGAGAGCATTGCTCGCGGACAGGAGTGCCTGCCGCGCCCGCTCCACAGCGGGCGCGAGCCGTGCGAGCTGGGTCTCGGCACTGCCGAGCAGCGGCCCGAGACCGGCCGCGAACCGGTCCAGCTCGCCCTTGGCCCGTACGAGATCGTTCTTGGCGGACGACAGCTGGGTCTTGGCCTGGGTGGCGATCGCCGGTTCAAGATCGTCCCGGTCGAGATCGTGGGCGTCGACAGCCGTGATGTAGGCGTGACTGGCCTCGTCGATGCGACGCCCCAGCGCGGCGAAATCGTCGACGGCCTTGCGGGCGGCCGGCGAACTGTCCACCGCGGTGATCGTCTCGATCGAGATCTGCAGATCGCGCTGGGCGGTGTCCAGCTCGTAGAAGGCCTCGGCGGCCGCATCCTTCGCCGCCTGCGCCTCGGCCCGCTGTCCCTCTCCGCGCCCGCCGAACCAGCGCCGCGTACCGCCACCGGCGAAGGCGGCCGACAGCGCGCCGACGAGCAGTGGCGCCGGCAGCAGCATCAATACGAGGACATCGCGGACGTCTCTGACGGCGGAACTCGCACCCGCTCTCGCCTGCGGCTTCGCGTGTGTCGCCGTCACATCCCTCTCCCGTGCCGATTCGCCCTGCCCGGTACATTCTCCCACCAGGTAAGGACGAACACACGGGCCGGTTAGTTCGCGCTTCGCACGGTGACTTCGCCGTTGCTGCTCCGGGCCTTCACCACATGAGGACTGTCACCACTGCGCGGCACATCGACCGAGGTGTTCCCGTTGTCGGTCCGGGTGCTCACCGCGTACGAGGTGCTGCCGCCCGGCAGCTCGATATCGACCTCCCCGTTGTCACTGACGGTGTCCACCAGCGTCGGTACGGCGGTGAACCCCAGGCGCACGGAACCGTTGTCCGACTGGGCCGTCACGGAGGAACCGGAGATCCCCTGGGCGTCGATCGCGCCGTTGTCGCTCTCCAGCTTCAGGGACCCGCTGGAGTCGCGCACGGTCACCTTGCCGTTGTCGGAGCGCAGGGCGAGCGCGGTATCGAACCCGGACGCGTCGATCTTCCCGTTGTCCCCGCGCACGGTGACGGCCACCCCGCGCGGCACCTTCACCTGATGGCTGCCGGCACAGTCACTGATCAGGGCCTTGCACTTCACCTTCAGTGTCAGGGTGTCGCTGTCCATCTTCCACTGGGAATCGGGCCCGTTTCCGAACACCACCCACCCATCGACCTGCCGGGTCACCTCGACCTTCTTCACATCCGCCGGTACGAGCTGCAGGGTCGTGTTGTCCGCGTCGATGGTCAGCGTCTTCCCACTGAAGGCGAACGACTTGTGCTCGACGGGTGCGTCGTCGGTGTCCGTACTGCCGCACCCGGCGAGCGCCAGGGCAGCGATCAACGCCCCGCCGGACGCGATGAGTGTGCGGGTGGTGGTGGTCGTGCGAGTGCGGGTGCGGAATGCCACGGTGATCGTTCCCCCAGATCGTGCGCCGGTCGCTGCGCTGCGCTGCGTTCCGGCTCACGGTATGTGCGCACCTGCGGCCGGGGGAATCGGGACGGCTACCGTATGAGGGGTAGGGATATCCCCCGCTTGTCCTCCCTGACACCCCCGCAGACCCCTCTCCACCCCGGGCGCAGCCCCGGCAACCGTTTGTGACCGGGGGCCGTAGTCCATGTACGCTGTTGCCTCATCCACGGGTGCGTAGCTCAGGGGTAGAGCGCTGCTCTTACAAAGCAGATGTCGGCAGTTCGAAACTGCCCGCGCCCACAGTTTTTGACCAGGGAAAACGCCTCGGACCATGATCGGTCCGGGGCGTTTTGCTGATCGTTCAGGAGAATCTTGGGAGATCAACTCTTCGAGGATTACCCTCCGGCCCCACTGGCGGCTCACTGCCCGCGAAGCCAGTGGGTCGTTCTTCATCCACGTGTCGTGCGTGTGCCGGGCCCCCGCATGGTGAAGCCCTTCGCGATCGGCTTCCACTCGGCCCGCCCGCACCCCGGCCGCCGCCGACCTCCGGTACGGGCAGGAGCTCAGCGGGACGGGTAGCTGTACGTCCTCGGCTGGGGCGGTGGTTTGCACCGCCCCTTGTGGGCGCGGATCTTGACCCCCGGGCCTGTCGCGCCCGGGATGTCGTACACCGTCGACTCGTCCTCGGTCATCGGCTGGTCGCACCGGGCGCAGATCACCGCGCCCCCTTCGGGGTTGCAACGAGACGACAGCGCGCAACCTCCTCGTACTGGGTATGCCCCGTCCGGGCAGCATGCTCCAACGCCCAGGCGTCCGGGCTGATGTGGGACGGGCTCGGCTCGGACGCCTCGGCGCACCCGGGGGCCATGCAGCAGACCCGGATGATGGTCTTCGGGAGTTCGCCGCGGGGAGCACCGAGTGTCCAGTCCACGAACCGCATGATCGACCGGGCGCTCACGCGGTCACCTTCGCTGTCCGGGACTCGCACACCTCTATGTCGGCACAGGCCCGGGGGAACCAGGAGTACGAGGCGCCCGTGACAGGCCGTGCACGCTGCTCGCCCAGGTCGACATCCTCGCCGGTCCTGAGCGGATGCCGGCACCAGACGCACCTCCACCCACGCTGCTGCTGCTCGCTCAATGCGGTGACTGGCGGTAATGCTCTCGCTGTCATGGGGCCCCCGGCCTACGTCGTTTGAGGGGCATCCAGCCAGTTCGCTGTACGCGCCCGCGGTCACACCCCGATGATGTGTGTGCACGGTGAGCAGCGAATAGGCCGCCTGATGGCCATGCGTGGCCACGTAGCGGCCACGGCCGGAAGCGCAGACGGATGACACCTCAGACTGGGCGCATGAGCCGTAACGATGCGCTGAGAGCTGCACGGCTCCGAGCCGGATGGCGGACCATCGAAGCTGCCGCAGCCGCCCTCACGGAGCATGGGCAACAGCTCCTCGATGACCGCCAATTCACCGTGTCCGCCCGAACGTGGCGCCGGTGGGAAGGCGACCGGCCGGGATGGCCGGCCGAGGAGACCGCGATCGTCCTGCACGATGCGCTCGGCCGGTGGCCGGAGGATCTCGGGTTCACCACTCCGCCGGGCTGGATCCGGCCCGAGCACCACGAAGAGGCACAGGTGCAGCGCCAAGCGTTCGTCTCTGCCACCGCCGCCGCGCTGGTCGTCGGACCGGTTCCGCCACAGCATGTCGACCCTGCCTTGATCGACTACTTCCAGCAGCAGTTGGAAGGGCACTACCGAGCAGACATGTTCCTCGGGCCGCACGACTTGATCGGCACGGTGTCCGCGCAGTACCAGCTCATCGACAAGCTGGTCCGTTCAGCGAAAGGGGAGACCCGCCGCGGTCTTCTCCGGGTCGGTGCCGCCTATGCCGCGCTCGTCGGCTGGCTGTACCAGGACGCCGGCGATTTAGACGGTGCGGCGTTCTGGCGAGGCATTACTCAAGAGATCGCCATGCGGTCTCGGGATCCGCACCTCATCGGGTACTCCCTCGTGAATCAGGCGCAGGTACGGACCGACCTTGGCGACGGGCACGCGGTCGTCGATCTGTGTGAGGCCGCGCTTGACGACGCTGACCACCTCGTACCGAAGGTGCGGATCATGGCCATGCAGCAGCAGGCCCACGGTGCCAGCCTCACCGGCGAACGCACCGTCGTCGACCAGCTCATCGACCAGGCCGGCCGACTTCTCTCGCTCGTAGACGACGACCTGCCCTGGGGCAACGCCTGCCGGAGGACGTCCGGCTACCTCGAAGTGCAGCGCGCCACCTGCTATGGCCGTCTCGGCCTCGGTGTCGAAGCCGGGGCCCTGTGGAGGCAGGTGCTTTCCGCCGTTCCGGAGACCGCGCGTCGCGACCGCGGGGTGTACATGGCCCGGCAGGCGACAGCAGCCGCAGCCGCGCGGGAGCCGGATCAGGCGGTGGAGATTGCTCGCATGGTGGCGACGATCGCGGTAGAGACCCGCTCGGCCAGGATGCGGCGGGAGTTGATCACCCTGGAGCGGGCGATGCGTCCGTGGCAGGATGCCCCGGTCGGCCGGGACTTGGCCGAGATTCTGGAGCCTGTGACCGAGGGGAGCTGAGCGTGGCCGAGGGACCGGTACCGCTGTCGGACAGTGCGATCGAGGGACGGCTGTTGGAGCTGCGCGGTTGGTCGCGGGTGGGTGATGAGATCACACGATCGTTCGGCATCCGGTACCACGGCGGCATCGCCATGATCGTGCACGTTGCTGATGTCGAGCGACTGATCGGGCACCATGCGGACATCGATCTGCGGTGGGACCGGGTCCGGTTCGGGATCACCACGCACGACGCTGACCACAAGTTGACCGATGCGGACTTCGATCTGGCCGCACGCATCGACCAGATTGCCGCCGCCCACGGAGCCGAGCCCGCCGCCTGACCCGGAACGCAGAGAAGTGCTCCCCGCCCCGGCCGACGTCCGCATCGCGGAGCGTGAGTGGACGCCGGCGGCCGGCTGCCCTCACGTGCCCGGATCGGCCAGGAGTGCGGCGTCGGCGCGAACGTCGTTCGTCGTGCGCAGGAGCCAGAAGGCAGCTCTCGTCAACCACATCAGGCGGACGTATTACAGCGACCGGGGGCGGCCGGTAGAGACGGCTGACGTCGTCGTGCCCGCCGCCATGTGCGAGATCGTTTACGAGATCCCAGTCAGTCGTCACTGGGATTTGGACGGGGCCCAACTTGGCTGTGCGCCTCAGTAGGCGTTCGAACGCTGAGCGGACTTCAAGGTCCGAGCAGAACGGAGGATGGCTGCGAGCTGTCCGAGGGAGGGTGGGGACCGTGACAGCGAACAGCGGGCGGGAGCGCTGGGAGTGGATGCCCGAGGTCGGTGTGGGGCCCTTGCGGTTCGGGATGAGTCCGACCGACGTCGCAGTCGCGCTCCAGGTCGTCGCCCCGCAGGAACAGGTTGGCGGACCGTATCGGCAGGAGAACTTCGCCGACGGGGTGACGGTCTTTTACGACGAGGGCAGGCTGGCGTGCGTGTCCTTGGACGCGGTCGTGGGCCCTCAGGCCTTCCTCGCAGGTTGGGCGCTGGCCGGCCGCGATCCCGAGCAAGCGCACCAGTTCCTCCTGGACCATGCTGAAGAGCATGGAAACTGCTTGCTCTACACGTCCGATGAGTCCCTTGCCCTGACTGATCTTGGGTTGCTTCTACGGGCCCAGCGGGTCGGCGACGTGTTTTTGTCGCGACCGCTCTTCGTGATCGAGGAGTGGTTCGACTCGGAGTACTACCGCGACCGTCTCCCGCTGGAAGGGGCACCGGTCGTGCACGCATGGGGCGAGCCCTCGTAAGGCGTCTCATGCTGGATCCGCTGTGACACCTCCGGCAATCCTGGGCCGTCTGCGGGCCGTGCGAGGCCGACAACCAGCGACCGACAGTGACAGCCCACCCACGGGGGCCCAGCCCAGAACCCGCAGCTCAGGCCCACCCAGCGATACGGGTTTCCGTCAAGAGGTGGCCGTCAGGCAAGAAGTGGTGTTTCTTGCTGGCTAGGCTCCAGGAGACAGGGGCTCGTGGCGGTGCCAGATGAGGTAGCGGTCCTCCCGGCGCAGCTCGGCCGAGCCCCATTCGATGCGCATTACGCCTTGGCTCATGGAGCATGCATAGGCGACCAGGACGAGGCGCACGTCCTCTGGCAGGAGACTGAGGTCGGGGTGCGCCTCGGGCTCGTCGGACTCATCGAATTCCAAGTCGAAGACCTGCTGCATCGGTTCTGGGCCATGCCGGCGAATCAGATCCGCGCGGAAGCCTGTAGCGCGGCGTAGGCGCGCGGCCGTGACGGGGACATCCTTCTTCGCGTAGCAATACGGGTATATCAGGTGGTCGCGAACGATCATCAGCGTTCGGCTTTGTAAGCGCACTGGAGCGGCATCCGAGAGTGAGGCCAGGCTGACGGCCAGTTCCTCGTACTGGGCGGCGTAGAGCCCGTGTCCATAGGCCTCCAAGGTCTGGGTGTGCACACCCTCGTGACCACTGCGGGCTCTGGCATGTGCCCGGACCAAGCTGGTTGGGATCAGGTCAGCCAACTGGCCGGCCGTGTTTCCGAAGGTCTTCCGCGCCCACGGTGTCACTGTCCGCATGACCTCTGGCCCCTCCCTCTTGCGGCACTGAAGTGCCGAGCAACGTTCAGCGAAACCGTGCTGCGAAGGAGAGAGCACCGCAAGAGGGCATCCGGCGCACACAGGGGCGCAAGGTCTCCGGAGGTTGGCGATATCAAGTGCGAGTGCCCGGAGTGGTGGCGAAGCCGGGCGCAGAGCTGACATCAACTGCGGTGGACAGCAGCCGTCGTAGGCGGCTTCTTGCGCCGCGAGGTTGGGGAACGTCACGGCGTCCACAGCTGGTGGCAGCCGTCGCAGCGCATAGAGAAACTGAGCCGTTGTGATGGCTTGGATGCCTCGCGGCAGCGTCCCACGGCGCCCAGCTTCACAGGCGTAGGCGGCACTCGTCACAACTGAGGCGTCTCTGCGTCCTGTTGCCATGCAGTGCGTCGGCCGGACCCGATGGCGAGGGAAGGCGGAACCGGCCGGATTCGAACCGGCGTCCTCGCGGTTTTGGAGACCGCGCGCGACGACCTCTGCGCTACGGCTCCGCCCCGCGCATCATTCTATGGACTCCTGGTGGCGCCAAGATGCTGCGCCTCTGCTGTCCCGACCGGACAGGGGCTGGTGGGGAATCATGGCGGCGCGATCCTGGCGGCCCGCTGTGATCGCTCCGTTGATTCGGCTCACCCGATGCGGCTGGCCCGATTCCGGCTTGGCGAACAGCGGATCGCCCTCCTCGGCCCTCTGGCTCGCTCAGTACAGTGACTGCCGAGGGGGAACCATGTCTGAACAGGGGTGGGACGACGATACCGACTACAACAGGGCACGGGGACGTGCTCGCGTCATGACCGCGGTCGCGTTGGTCTGCTCGTTGGGGGTCATCGCGCTTGGAGCTGTCGCGGTCCTCGGGCTGAAGCTTTTTCTGTGCGTCGTGGAAGAGCTCAGCGGATAGCCCGCCCATGTTGGTCTTTGGTGCAGCGGCGAAGTACCGGGGTTCGGTGCCGACTAGGTGATCGAGTACACGGCGGTCGACTTCGCCGGCGCGATCCGTGGCATCGACATCGACATTGACATCGGCCTTCTGATCGCGTGCATGAGGAAGGCCCGGGCGAGAGCCTGAGTGTGTGGATTCCCGGGCTTGACCGGCCATGGACGCTTGCTCCCGGGCGCGTCCGATTCCTTCAAGAGGGATGGGGCAGGAGATCGTTATTGTCGCCACCATGAACGTCACCGGGAAAACGTCTCTCCACGTCAGCGTCCGCATCGCCCGTTCTGTCGAGGACGTCTACGCCTACGCCTCCGATCCGGCCCATCTGCCGGCGTGGGCCCAGGGCCTGGGTGGATCCATCGAGAAGATCGACGGCCAGTGGGTCGCCGAGTCCTCGCCCATGGGGCGGGTGGTGGTCGCGTTCGCGCCCGACAACGAGCTGGGCGTTCTCGACCACGATGTCACGCTGCCCTCGGGCGAGACTGTCTACAACCCGGTCCGCGTGATCGCGGACGGTGAGGGCAGCGAGGTGGTGTTCACGCTTCGCCGACGGCCGGAGATGAGCGACGAGGACCTTCGGCGCGATGCCGGTATGGTCGCTGCCGACCTGGCGCGGCTCAAGGCGCTGACCGAGGTCGCCTGAGGACCCACGGCTCGGGTTCGAGGGACGGCCTCGCGGTCTGCCGGGAAGGTCTGCCGGGCGTGCCCTGCGGCGCTCTGCCGAGCGGTCGATCCAGCGGCGGGAGTCGGATCGGCCGGGTTGGGCGCACACTGGGTGTATGGCCCTACCCAAAACGCACCATTGCTCGGCCTGCGCGGACGGTGCCGCGCCGGACTCAGTCCTTCACGAAGACCTTGTTGTCGGAGCGCCGCTGTCCATGGAGGATCTCACCGACGCGCAGCGCCTCGACCGGTTCGCCCATAAGTACGCGCATGACGGATGCCAGGTCAGAGAGGTCGAGCGGGTTCCGCACGACAACCTGAGCGGGTACGCCTGGTCCGTCCGCTTCATCGAGAGTTAAGTACGACAAGGCGCGACAGAGGCACGCGACAGAGCACGACAGAGGCCCAGGTCGTCGGCAGTGAGCCGAGGCCCTGGGCCTTTCCTGTTCCCTGGCTCTGCTCTGCTCTGCCCCGCACCGTCCCCCATTCCGCTGCGAGTGGCCGATCATGGTGGTGGAAGAAGTGAACACTCCTCGGATTGCGGGCCCTGGTGAACGGTGTGGTCCTGGTGCACGGCCTCTATCACGACCCGCGCCACTTCTATCCGGTCGTACGCGAGTTGCGCGCCGCCGGCGTCGAGGTCGCCGTTCCTGAGCTGCATCGTGGGTCGCTGCCGGCCGATACCGAGGCCGTACAGGCGGTCGTCGATGCCATGGAGGAGCCGCCGCTGGTTCTGGGCCACTCCTACGGCGGTTCCGTCATCACCGGTCTGACGGGGGTGGGGCACCTCGTGTATCTGGCCGCCTTCGTGCCGGCGGAAGGGGAGAGCGCGGCCCGGCTCGGTGGTTCGACCGCCCTCCTTGCTTCCGCCGTCGTGAAGGACGCGGACGGGGTCACCCATGTGGAACCGTCGGTCGCCGTGGACGTCTTCTACGACGATGCCCCCGCCGGACGTGCGGCCTGGGCGGTGTCCTTGCTGCGGCCTCAGAAGCCCGGATGCGGTCGCGGGGTACCGCAGCGCCAGGCGTGGCGGAGCACGCCCTCCACCTACGTCATCTGCGCTCGTGACCGTGCGATCGATCCAGCTGTGCAGCGGGAGATGAGCAGCCGTTGTTCCACCACGCTGACCTGGGACACGAGCCATTCGCCCTTCGTCAGCGAGCCCGGGAGAGTCGCTTCCGTGCTGCAGAACCTGCTTCGGCCCGGGGGCGGACGGTTCGGCGCAGCGCTGTCGTGAACGGCGGCGTGCGGGGCGGTGTGGGGCGTGCCGGTGCGCGTGCGTAACCGGCGGCGCGCACACCGCCGGTTTCGCGCCGGAGCCTCAGGCCTCCCGGTCGCGCAGGGCCGCGCGGGCAGGGAGTACTACGGCGAGGAGGGCGAGGCCCACCGCGGTTGCGGCGAATGTGGTGTACAGCAGCGGCGGTATGTGCGGGGACTCGCCCGTCACGCCCCGCATCATCGGCGTCAGCGTGATCAGGGCGATGGTGGTGCCCAGGACCACGCCCGCTGCCGATACCAGCAGGCTCTCCCAGCGGAGCATGCGCAGCACCTGGCGGCGGGTGGAGCCGACGAGGCGGAGCGTGGCCAGTTCGCGGCGACGGTCCAGGACCGTCATCACCAGGGTGTTGACGGCGGCGACGGCTGCGAAACCGCCCAGGACGGCGGCCATCATGTAGTTGGACCATGCGCCGTATTCCTGGTCCATGTTCTGCTCGACGGCGTAGCCGGAGGCGTCGGTCACCTCGCCGAGTGCGGCGAGCGGTTCGGCGTCGCCGCCCCGTACGAGCAGCTTGCTGTCGAAGCCGGAGCTGACGTGCCCGGTCAGGGACGCGCGGTCCATGGTCACCGTGGCCAGGCCGAGTCCGCGGCCGTAGACCGCGACGACTTCCGGGCCGGCCTCGGTGCCGTCGGGGAGGTAGAGCGGCAGCTTGTCGCCCACCGTGACGTCCGCCGCGGCGGCGAGGGTCTTGTCGATGGCGATACGGCCCCGGCCGAGCCGGTCGAGGCTGCCTTCGCGTACGTCCAGGTCCTGCACCTTCGCGAGCTGGGCGCCGGAGCCCGAGACGCCCTGGGTCGCCGCACCCTGCAGCGAGGTCTCGCCGACGGCGGCGACGGGCACCAGCACCTGTGTGTCGAGCAGGCTCACGGCAGCATCGACGCCGGGAGCCCGGGCGGCCCGGTCTGCGGCGCCGGCGGGCAGGCCCGCGGGGTTGGTGATCACATGGTCCGCAGTGATGCCGGCACGGAGCTGGTCCAAAGCGACCTTGCTCTCGCTGGTGTGCATGAAGACGAGCGTCGAGGCGAAGGCCATGGCCAGCACGATCGGGGTGATCGCGGAGGCCAGCCGGCGGGAATTCGTACGGGAGTTGGCGGCGGCCAGCGCCGCCGAGGCGCCGCCGCCGCGCAGCAGCAGACCGAACAGCGCCGCGCACAGCCGGGCCACCAGCGGGCCGAGCAGGGCGAAGGCGAGCATGAACAGCATGATGACGCCGAGGGAGGCGCCGGCCGCGTCGTCGCCTGAGGCCGAGGCCGCGACACCGGCGAGCGTCGCGCCGCCACCGAGGGCGACAACACCGAGGACGGTACGGATGACGCCCGGCCGCAGCCGCTCCACCGAGGCCTCGGCGAGCGCCTGCCCCGGCTTGATCCTCGCGGGCCTGCGCCCGGCCGTCCAGCCGGCGCCGAGCGCCGTGAGCAGCCCGGTCACGACGGCGGCGAGCAGCGGAAGCACCGAGACGTGCAGTTCGACCGCCTCCGGGATGACCCCGCGGTCCTTCAGCTGCCCGAACCACCAGCTCGCCAGCCCGATCCCCGGCAGACACCCGAGCACGCCGGCGAGCGGTGCGACAAGCAGTGCCTCGGAGGCGACCGCGCGGCGGATCTGCCGCGGGGTGGCGCCGACGGCGCGCAGCAGCGCGAACTCGCGGGTGCGCTGGCCGACGGAGAGGGCGACCGTGCCGGCCGCCGTGAAGACGGCGACCAGGGTGGCGATCCCGCCGAAGGAGCCGCCGAGTCCGGTGAGCGTCTCCTTGGCGTACGCCAGCCCGTGGTCCTCGATCTCGCCCCGGTCGTCGCCGGTGTGCACCTCGGCGCCGGAGCCGGCGAGCGATGTCTCGACGGCGGCGGCGAGGGCCTTGGTGTCGGTGCCGTCCTTGGCCAGTACGGCGATGGCGTCGGCCTTGCCGGGGTGCCCGGCCAGCGTCGGTGCCTCGGCATCGGTGAACCAGGCCGTGGCCTGGCCGGCCGCGGCCACGGTGTCGCCGGCCCCGGCCTCGGCCAGTCCGGACACCTGGAAGTGAGCGCGTCCGGCGGCCGTTTCGAGCGCGACGGTGTCGCCGACCCCGACCTTCGCGGTACGGGCCGCGGTGTCGTCGAGCACGACCTCGCCCGCGCGCGGTGCGGCGCCCGTGGACAGCGCGGTGCCGGTGAAGGCGTGCGAGCCCCAGCCGTGGCCGGTGATCGCCCCGTCGCCCTGCCGCAGGGGGAACGTGAAGTCCGGCACCGCGGTCTCGGCGCCCGGCGCCCGTGCGGCCTTCGCCGCGAGCCCCGCGTCCACCCGGGCGGTGTCCGGCAGCGGGTACGCGGATTCCTCGGGGCCGTCGATGGTGTCGGCGACGACTCGCGCGGACTGGTCGGCCGCCGCGACGACCGGAGCCTTCGCGTACCGCTCCGCCGGTACCGATGCGCGGATGCCCGTCTCCAGCAGGATGCCGCAGGCCGCGACGATCAGCGCCGACATCATCAGCGCGACGAACGTGCCCGCGAACGAGGCGGGTTTGAAGCGTACGGCCGCGCGAGCGAGGCCGTTCGGGGCGAAGCTCATGCCGCTGCCCCCGCCATCGCGCCCGTACGGCGGGCGAGCATCGCCATCCGCGCCGCGATCTGCTCCGCCGTGCCGCGCTCCAGGCCGTCGGTGAAGGTGCCGTCGGCGAGGAACAGCACGCGATCGGCCCAGGCGGCCGCGGCCGGGTCGTGGGTGACCATGACGACGGTGGCACCGAGGCTGTCCACCGCATGCCTGAGCAGGCCGAGAACCTCGGCGGCGGTGCCGGTGTCGAGGGCGCCGGTGGGCTCGTCGGCGAACACCACATCGGGGCTGGTGACCAGGGCGCGGGCGACGGCCACACGCTGCTGCTGGCCGCCGGAGAGCTCGCCCGGCCGGCGCCGCGCCTTGTCGGCGAGCCCGACCTGTGCGAGCACGGCGGCCGCCAGGCGGCGGTCCTGGCGCTTTCCGGCCAGGCGCAGGGGCAGCAGGACGTTCTGCTCCACGGTCAGTGACGGCAGCAGATTGAACGCCTGGAAGACGAAGCCGAGGCGGCTGCGGCGGAGCTCGGTGAGGTCGTTCTCGCTCATGCCGGTGATCTCCGTACCGCCGAGGCGAACGGAACCCGCCGAAGGCCGGTCGAGCCCGGCGGCGCACTGCAGGAAGGTGGACTTGCCCGAGCCGGACGGGCCCATGACCGCGGTGAACGTGCCGCGGGGGAGGGCGAGGTCGACGCCGGCGAGGGCGTGCACGGAGCCCGCACCACGGCCGTACTGGCGCCGGACACCGCGCAGTTCGACGGCGAGACCGGGGGTCGCGGCCGGGGCCTCCGGCCGGTCGCCCGCCTTCTGCCGCTTGCCGTTGCGTAGCCTCATGTTCCGCCCTCTCGCGATTCTTCTCGTGCGCTTCTTCTCGTGCTGACGGTGTGGAGTGTGCGGGGACGGCCGCGCGCCGGGCGTCATACCCGGGAGCCAATGTGGAGGTGCTACCGGGGTAGGGGGTGGCGGAGAGCCGTCGGGCCCGCCCCCTTGTGCCTGTTGCCCGGCGGCGGGATATCCCGTATCGCCGTGGGTGGCGGGCACCTAGCCTGTGGGGCATGCATCAGCACGGCGGGCGCAGGCGCGGGCGTGACCGGCGCCCCGCTGCCGGGGCGAGGCCTGTGCGGGCCGCCCGGCAGGACGCTTCGGGTCCGCGGGTTCCGGCGGTCGCGGGGGCCGACGTCGTGGTCGTCGGCTACTTCTCCGCCAAGGAGAAGGGCTTCGCCTCTCTCATGGACGCGGCGGTCGCCGACGTGACGGCGCTCGGCGGCCGGGTCGTGGGGCGGATCGTGCAGCGGCGAGGCGTCTCGGGGGGCGGGGCCGGGAAGATGGGCCTGCCCTACTCCTCGCGGACTCTCATGAGCTACGGGAAGGTCCGGGAAGTGGCCGAGACCTGTGCGCGGACCGATGCCGACGCGGCTGTCTTCCTCACGGTTCCCGCCGTCCTCACGGAGCGGCAGCGCCGGGTGCTGACGGCGGTCCTCGGCTGCCCGGCCGTGAGCCTGGCGGAGCTCCTCGCCGGCGATGGACCCGGCGGCTGATCTCCTGAGATCGATGCGTCGGACGCGTCGGACGCGTCGGACGCGTCGGATGTGTCGCATGCGTCGGACGCATCGGATGTGTCGCATGCGGCCGTCGGTCGATGAGTCCGTCGGCTGATTCCCGCCTCGGTCATCCCACCACTCGGTCACACGTCGCCCGTTCCCGAGCGCCCCGCGCTCGCACCGTTTCACCGGTGCCGCACCGCAGGAGTCCCATGACCACCACCACTCGGCCGGAGCACGGGGCGTCTGTCGCGTCCCCGCTGCGGACACCGGCCTTCCGTCGGTTTCTGCTGGCCCACCTAGTGTCCGCGACAGGCTCGGCGATGGCGCCCGTGGCGCTCGCGTTCGCCGTGATCGGCCGTGGCGGGGGTGCGCAGTCCCTCGGGATCGTGCTTGCCGCGAACACCGTGCCGACCCTGGTCTTCCTCCTGCTGGGCGGCGTGCTGGCGGACCGGATGTCCCGCAGCCGGATCCTCTTCCTCGGGAATCTCGGTGCCGGGCTGGCCCAGGCGGCCGTTGCCGTGCTGGTGGCTGTCGGGGCGGCGACGACCCTCGCGATCAGTGTCTGCGCATGTCTCTCCGGGGTGTCGGCCGCGTTCATCGCCCCTGCCGCCCAGGGGATCGCGAGCCGGCTCGTACCCAGGGAGCAGCTTCAGCAGGCCAACGCGCTGGTCCGGGTTCCCGGGAACGCGGTGAAGATCATCGGGCCGGTGGTGGGCGGGTTCGTCGTGGCGCTCGCGGGGCCCGCCTGGGCGCTCGGGTGGGATGCGGCCACGTTCGCGGTCGCGGCCCTTCTTCTGCTCGGGCTCCGGCTCGCCGGCTCAGTCCCTTCCGGCGGTGGCGTGGTGGGCGACCTGCGCGTCGGCTGGGCCGGCTTCCGCTCGCGGACCTGGCTGTGGAGTTACACCGTGGCCGGAACGGCCGTTGTGGCGGCCTGGCTTGCCGGCTACCAGTTGCTCGGGCCCCTGGTCGCGGACGGCAGCTATGCGGGTGCCCGGTCCTGGGGCATGGTGCAAGGAGCCTTCGCCGCAGGGCTGTTGGCCGGTACGCTCGTCTGCCTGGTCTGGAAGCCGCGACGGCTGATGCTGGTCTGTGTGCTGGCCGGTTCGGGAATCATGCTGCCCCTGGCCGCGCTGGGTCTTGAACTGTCCCTCGCCTGGGTGCTGGCTGCGGCCGTTGTTGCCGGGATCGGTCTTGACGTCGCGATCGTGTCCTGGTCCACGGTCATGCAACAGCAGATACGTGACGAGGAGTTGGGGCGCCTCGGCGCCTTCAACGCAGTGGGTGAGCGGATCGCCATCCCGATCGGGTACCTGCTGGTGGCGGTTGCCTCGAAGCACTGGACCGGTCAGCACATTCTGTTGGTCTGCGCGGGCATCATCCTCGCCGCCACTCTTGCCAACGCCTGCGTACGCGATGTGTACCGGATCAGGCGGGTGTGACCGCCAGTCATTCACGTTCTCCGGTCGGGAGGGGCTCCCCAGGCGCGCCGGCGGGGCGAGAGCCATGAACAAGCGGGGGCGACCTGCGACGTCCGGGCCCGCCCGGGCGACCGGGCACCTCAACTCCTCCGGTGGGCGGTGGCCGGAGATGGGTGGTGGTCAGCGCCTCCAGAACAGGAGGTGGGTGACTCCGCTGGGACTCGGCACCGACTCCAGGTGGAAGCGGTCGAGCAGCTCGGTGTGGCTCTCCCACAGGCGCGAGCCCCGGCCGAGGTCCACGGGCGCGACGGCGATGTGCATCGTGTCGACCAGATCGGCGTCGAGGAACTCGCGGATGGTGGCCGCCCCGCCGCCGAGGCGTACGTCCTGGCCGTCGGCGGCCTCTTTCGCCCGTGCCAGCACCTCGGCGGGCGTCGCGTCGACGAAGTGGAACGTGGTGTCGGACAGGGTGAGGGAGGGGCGCTTGTGATGGGTGAGCACGAAGACCGGTGTGTGGAACGGCGGGTTGTCCCCCCACCACCCCTGCCACTCGTGGTCCTCCCAGGGGCCGCGATAGGGGCTGAACTTATTGCGCCCCATGATCTCCGCCCCCACGTTCTGGGTGTGGTCACGGGTGAAGTAGTCGTCCAGGCCGCGCGTGCCGCCGGGATCGGTGCGGTTGACCCAGCTGGCGGTGGCGCCCGCCCATGAGAACAGGCCGGTGGGGTCCGCGTGGCCGAACGGGCGTTCCGGGCTCTGGCCCTCACCGGCCCCGAAGCCGTCCCGCGACAGGTTGAAACACTGCACCTTCAGCAACTGCGACATGCATCCTCCTGCGGGCGGGCCGGATGGCCGGCTCCGCCGGGCGCACCGGGCGGGGACACGTCCGGATCCCGGAACCGGCCGAGATGCCGATTGCAATCGACAACCGGTTGTACGGTACTACGCTCTGGGTATGTCGCAACCAGTGCAGCCCGACCGTCTGCCCCTGCCGGAGGGGAGATCGGGCTGCCCGATCAACCTGACCGTCGAGTTGCTGGGCGACCGGTGGAGTCTGGTCGTGCTGCGGGACATCATGTTCGGCGGCCACCGGCACTTCCGTGAGCTCCTGACACATTCGGTCGAGGGAATCGCGTCGAACATCCTCGCCGCCCGGCTGTCGAAGCTCGTCGGCGCCGGTCTGCTCACCCGGCACGACGACCCCAGCCACCGGCAGAAGATCGAATACCGGCTCACCGAGGCGTCGATCCAGCTCGTACCGCTCCTGACGGAGCTGGGGGACTGGGGCTCCCGATGGCTGCCCACCTCACCCGAGCTGTCGATCCGTGCCCAGCTGCTTGCTCGCGGTGGTCCCGAAATGGGGGAGCGGTTCATGGACGAGCTCCGCGCCATGCACCTCGAAGGCCGTCCTCGACGTGCCGACGGCGTGCTCGCCGAGCTCACCCTCGCCTACGAACGCGCCGCCTCCGCGAGCTGAACGCCGCCGGAGGTCACACGTGGGCGGCGGGGCGATCGAGGGCGTACACCGTGACAGCGTTGCCGTTCAGCTCGTCCTGCCGACGGGGTGAGAAGCCGAGACGCTCGGCGACCTTCACCGATGGCGTGTTGCCCGGCCGGATGAGCGCGGTGAAGTATTCGGTGTCGAGTGTGGCGAAGCCCCAGTCCAGGCAGGCCCGGGCCGCCTCGGTGGCGTACCCGTGCCCCCAGCGCTCGGCCTGCAGGGCCCACCCCAGCTCGACCTCGTCGAACCGGGGCCAGTACTGCAGACCGGACCTGCCGATGAATTCGCCGGTCGCCCGGAGCTCCACGGCGCACAGGCCATGACCGCGCTCGGCCCACTGGCGCTCGATCGCGGCGAGCCGTTCCAGTGCCTGCGGGCGGGAGTACGCCCCGACGAACCGGTTGACGTCCGGATCGGCGTGGAGCTTGACGAAGGCATCGACGTCAGCGGTCTCAAGGGGCCGCAGAGAGAGCCGCTCCGTCTCGATCATGCCTCAGAGCGTAGCGCCGCCGCGCGCGCGGCGGCGGGGGGTCCGTCGAGGTCCCGGGCCATCTGCGTGCACATGGTCTCGTGCCGGCGGACCGAGCCGTCGGGGGCCTGCTCGTTCCAGGAGTCGGGCTCGCGGCCGTACGCCACGTACCCCAGGCGCTCGTACAGCGCGCGGGCGCGCGGATTGTCCTCCTCCACGCCGAGCTCGGCCCGTCGCAGGCCGCGGGCAGCGATCCGTCGTTCGGCGGCGGCGATCAGGAACGTGCCGATCCCGCACGACTGGAGCGCGGGATGGACCGACAGCTGCCACAGCGTTCCGGCGCCCTCGCGGACGCGGTAGTCGATCCCGCCGATCGCCACGGGGATGTCCGACGGGGGACACACCGCCAGATAGTCCACCTCGCCGAGCCGGGCCCGTTCCAGCTGGCCGGCGACGTTCTCCATGTGCAGCGGCGAACCCGACCACCCGCACGACTCCAGATCGTCCGGCAGCAGATCACGGGCCGTGAGCCTCAGTACGACGTCGGTCACTGCGGTCACGCCCTTCACGCCCTTCACGTCGGTCACGTCAGTCATCGTCACCGCCTCCGGCGAAAGGATGCTGTCCCGCAGATGTCCCTGCCAACCCGATTTTCCGCGGCCGGGGAGCAGGCCGGCCGGTCGTCTCCCCGGGCCGGGACGGCCGCCGCTCTCACCCGTTCGGCTGCGCCCAGGTGGCCGTGTCCGGACCGGCAGCCGAGGGTCGGTCTGACGTGCAGTCCCATCTGCCGAGGAGTTCCCATGGCACAGTCAGCGCCCACGCCGGGCCCCTCTCGTTCGCGTGCGGCCGATCCGGACATCAACCCCTGGGCGGCGGGCGGAATCATGTTCGCCGGCGTCCTGCTCATGGTCGACGGGGTCCTGGGGGCGATCAAGGGCATCGCCGGCATCGCCTCCGACGAGGTCTACGCGCGGATCAGTGACTACGTCTTCAAGTTCAACGTGACGGCCTGGGGCTGGATCCACCTCGTCCTCGGCGTCATCCTCGTCGTCGTCGGCTGGGGAATCCTCAAGGGCAACGGCTGGGCCCGCGGGATCGGCGTGGGGCTGGCGGCGCTCAACATGATCGCCAACTTCATGTGGCTTCCCTACCAGCCGATCTGGGCCGTCGTCTCCCTGGCCATCGACACCTTCGTGATCTGGGCCCTGTGCACGGATCGCTCGAAGGCGGTTGTCTGACGGCGTCGGCAGCAGGAGGCGCCACTGACAACGTCCCGGCCCGGTGGCCGGGACGTTGTCAGTGGCGCGGTCCACACTTGAGACATGTGCCGCAGTATCAAGACTCTCCGCCCGCCCGCCCTCCCGGAAGAGGCCACCGAGGAGGACATCCGCGCCGCCGCCCTGCAGTTCGTACGCAAGGTGTCCGGCTTCCGTGCCCCGGCCGCGCACAACAGGGAAGTCTTCGACCGTGCCGTCGACGAGATCGCCGCGTCGACCGCCAGACTGCTGGACGGTCTGGAAGTGCGGGGAGGTGTCAGGACGCCGTAGGGACCGAGGCCGGGGCGGTGGCAGCGGCTGCGGCCTCGGCGGCCGCAGCCGCGGGACGCCGCATCAGCAGCGCGGCGAACGCGCCCGCGACGAACAGTGCGAGGACCGAGATCGCCGTGCCCAGCCAGCTCGCGCCGAGCCACTGGGCACCGAAGTAGCCGAGCCCCACGCTGTAACCGGCCCAGGCCACGCCCGCCACCGCGGACCACGGCAGGAATTCCTTCACCTTGCGGTGCGAGGCGCCCGCGCCCAGTGAGACGACCGAGCGTCCGGCCGGGGCGAAGCGGGCGATGACGACGAGCACGCCGCCGCCACGGCTCAGCGCCGCGCCGAGACGTTCCTGCGCGGAGGTGAGGCGGCGGGAGCGGGCGATGGCCCGGTCCAGGCGCGCGCCACCGCGCCAGGCCAGCCGGTACGCGACGAGGTCGCCGAGTACCGAGGCGCTGGCCGCGCAGAGGATCAGTGCGAGGAGCGAGGGGACCTCGGGCACATGACGGGCGGCGCCCGCCGCGTCGGCGGCCACCGTCGTGGTGCCCGCGGCGGCCGTGGCGGCCGTGATCACGAGCACGCCGCTGGGCAGTACGGGGAGGAAGACATCCAGAAGTACCGAGAGGGCGACCACCGCGTAGATCCATGGGCTGCCGGTCAGCGCACCCACACTCTCAAGCACCTTCTACTCCCCGATTCGTGACAACGCCGCGACGTCGCAGGGGAGCGGCAGGAGCGGCAGGGCCAGCTGTACAGCGTACGCCTGCCGTTCACCTGGAGATCCATATATATGCGTGATGTTGGGCACCTCACGTACATGTCACGTGAGCCTCGCGAGTGACGTATGGGCGCGTCACCTGCGTGTCAGCCGCGTATCGTCCGCGCCTCAGGTACGCCGGGGAGCGGCATTCCCGGTGTACCCGAGGCGGCGCGGCGGGCCCGGCCGGCGCGGGCCCGCCGTTCGTACGGCTCAGACGGCGACCGGGGAGGCCGGTTCGGGGGCGCGGTCCTCCTCGGCGCGCTGTGTGGTCGAGCGGGACGTGAACAGCCGGTCCAGGGCCAGGGCGCCCGGGCCGGTGAAGACGAGCAGGAGGAACACCCAGCAGTAGACGGCCGAGGGCTCGCCGCCGTTCTGGAGCGGGAAGAGCGCATGGGGCTGGTGGACGTCGAAGTACGCGTACGCCATGGAGCCGGAGGAGACGAGGGCGGCGATACGGGTTCCCAGGCCCAGTGCCACGAGGCTGCCACCCACGAGCTGGATGACCGCCGCGTACCAGCCGGGCCAGGTGCCGGCGGGTATCGATCCGCCGCCCATGGCACCGCCGAGGACGCCGAAGATCGAGGCGGCACCGTGGCAGGCGAAGAGCAGTCCTACGACGATTCGGAAGAGCGCGAGGGCGTAGGGCTGGGCCCGGTTGAGGAGTGCGTGCATGGGGGAGGGCTCCTTCGGTCTGGTGGGGACGTGAACCGACTGAGCGCTAAAGGTTAGGCAGACCTCACCAATACTTGCAAGTTCAACGTTTAGTTGACTGGCTGAAAGGCGACGGTCCGTCATCGGTCAGGCAGTCATCGAATACCGTCTCCAACTGCGGTCCTGTCTTCCTCGACTTGGCCTGAACCAATGACAGCGCAGCTTTCCGGCCATGCAATGTCAGTGTCATCAGCTGATTGCCGAACCATGGCCCGCCCGTCTTCTGCCACCGGACCGGCGGTGTACCAGTGCGCCCGTGCCGTGCCAGCAGCCGTCCGAGACGCCGCCCCGCCCGGCTCCAGCCGAAACGGAACCCGGCCTTGAGCGGAGCGGGGATCGAGTTGTGCACGGGAGAGCAGGTCAGTTGCAGGACACGGGCATCCGGTGCGCCGCCGGGGACCGCCACGGGCCAGGAGGGCTCCGCGACGTACGCATGGTGCACATCGCCCGACAGCACGCATACCGTCGCCGGCGCGTCCGGACCGCTGCTCACCTCCCGGATCAGCTCCGTCAACTCCCCGAACGAATCGGGGAAGGCGGCCCAATGCTCCAGGTCGGAGCGCTGCCGCAGATACTCGCCGACGCGCGCCCAACGGCCGTCAGGTCCGCCCCGCTCGCCCCGGCACAGCGCGGAGCTCCACTGCTCCGCGTCGTGTACCAATGGCGGCAGCAGCCACGGCAGCGAGGTGCCGATCAGGAGATGGTCGTAGGAACCGGGCCCGGACAGCGCTTCGTCGCGCAGCCACCTCGCCTCCTGCGGGTGGAGCATCGCCCGCTGCGGTTCGTCGAGGACCCGGGCCGCCCGGCTGTCCACCATGAGCAGCCGTACTCGGCCGAAAATGCGTCGGTAGCTCCAGCGGGTGCGGCTGGGGTCCGCATCGGCCTCCGCCGCGAAGCGGCGCAGTGCCTCGGTGCCGTCGGGGGTGGCGCGCACCGCGGCGTACAGCGGGTCCGCCGCCAGCTCGGCGGGGGAGAGGTTGCCCAGGTGCTGATAGACCCAGTACGACATCAGGCCGCTGACGATCCGCTCGTGCCACCAGGCTGTGGAGCGGATCTCGGTGAGCCAGGCGGAGCTGGTGTTCCAGTCGTCGATGACGTCGTGATCATCGAAGATCATGCAGCTGGGGACCGTCGAGAGCAGCCAGCGCACCTCGGGGTCGCGCCACGACTCGTCGTACAGGCAGGTGTATTCGTCGTAGTCCGCGACCTCCGCGCCCGGCGGCTCGTCCAGATCGCGCCGCGCCGCGAGCCTCTGCCGGGTCGCCTGCGAGGTCTCGTCCGCGTACACCTGGTCGCCCAGGAGCAGCAGGACGTCGGGGCGTGGGGCGTCGGGGTCGGCGGCGAGACGGGCGGCGAGGGTGTCCAGGGCGTCCGGTCCGACGGGATCGGACCGCACGGACGCGTGGCCGCCGGCGGGGGGAGCCGCCCAGCGGCAGGAGCCGAACGCGACCCGGACCGTCGGGGGTCCGGCGTCCTCACTGCCCTCGCCGTCCTCGTCGGCCCCGGGTATCGGTGGGGTGGTGATCGTGCTCGCGGGGAAGCGGTGGTCCTCGGGAGGCCAGACCCGGCCCTCGTCGAGCAGTACCTCGTACTCCGTGGTGGAGCCGGGGGTCAGGCCGCTCACCACCACCAGCGCGTAGTGGTGGCCGGCGACCGCGAAGGTCCGGGACGAGCCCGACGCCCCGTCCGCACACCGGACCCCGGCCGTGCACGGCCGGTCCGCCTCGACCCAGACGGTCGCGGTGGACGCGGTCTCCCAGTCGACGTGCCGCAGTAGTGGTCCCAGGCGCAGCCCGGCAGCCATGTGGTGCTCCTCGCGTCGTTCCGTACGGACGGTTCCGTACGGGGTATTCGTACGGCGGCTTCGTACCGTACGGAACGACGGGGGAGTGCGGGGCGGTTCCTGGGGCGGCGGTCAGCGGGCCGGCCGCCGTTCAGTGATCGTTCAGCAGTCGTTGAGCACGGACTGCAGCGCGGTCTTCTCGGCCGAGTCGACGGTCAGGTCGTAGTAGTGCTTCACGTGCACCCACGCGCGCGCGTACGTGCACTTGTAGGCGGCGCGCGAGGGGAGCCATTTCGCCGGGTCCTTGTCGCTCTTGGACTGGTTGACGTTGTCGGTGACCGCGATGAGCTGGGGGCGCGTCAGATCGTTTGCGTATGCCTGTCGTTGGGCGGTGGTCCAGCTGGAAGCGCCGGACCGCCAGGCCTCGGCCAGCGGGACCATGTGGTCGATGTCCAGATCGGATGCGGCGGTCCAGGTGGCCCCGTCGTACTCCGAGTACCAACTGCCGCTGACGGCGGCGCAGCTGGAGTCCTGTTGGACGTTCGTCCCGTCCCGTTCCAGCACGACCTCGCGGGTGTTGCAGGCGCCCGACTGGGTGATCCAGTGCGGGAACTTGTCCCTGCTGTAACCGCTGGAGGAGCCCTCGGCCTGCACGGTCAGCTGGCTCAGATAGGTGCGGGCGGTGGACGCGGCCACCGGGGTGGGCATGGCCGCCTGGGCGCTGGGGGCGGTGAGGAGGCCGGTGGTTGCGGCGAGGGCGGCCGAGGCGGCGAGGACGGCGATGCGACGCGCGTAGACACCTGACATGCGAACTCCCTTGATGTGGGGGGACCTTGGGCGGATCGTCCGAAACGGCCCGGCCATCGTGGCGGCGCCAGGTTTCCGTGGGGTGGGCGCCAGGTAACAGAGTGGCGACATGGGCACGTCACATCAAGGGGTCTGACGAAGGAGGTCGGTGTGCGGGGGCGTGCGCAAGTGAGTGCGCGGGCGTACGGAACTGATGCGGCGGCAGTCCCTCGCCGGTGGAGGTGGGCCGGCGGTCCGGTGGAACCCGGTGGAGACACGGACCGGGCGGAACTGCGGCGGCTCTAGGGTGGCCGCGTGCTGCTACCGGTCGACGTCACGCTCGGGATCGTCCTCGTCCTGCTGCTCGCGGCGGCTGCGGGCATTGCCGCGTTCGCCTCGCTCGGCCGGTCGCGGCAGATCGTTTTCGCCGGGCTGCGGGCGGCGGTCCAGCTCGCCGTGGTCTCCTCGCTCATCGGCTGGGTGGTGCACGCCGTCGCGCCGACGTTCGCGTTCATCGCGCTGATGTTCGGCGTCGCGGTGTGGACCGCGGGTCGTCGCCTCACCGATAACCGCACGTGGCGATGGGTGGCCGTGCCGATCGGGGTGGGCGTCGTGCCGGTGGTCGCGGTGCTGCTGCTGACCGGGCTTGTGCCGGTCCGTGGCGTCGCGTTGATCCCGGTGACCGGCATCCTCATCGGGGGCGCCCTGACGGCGACGGTGCTCGGCGGGCGACGGGCGCTGGACGAGCTGGCGACCCGGAACGGGGAGGTGGAGGCGGCGATGGCGCTCGGGTTCCTCGACCGCGAGGCGCGGCTGGAGATCGCCCGGCCCGCGGCCTCCGACGCGCTGTTGCCGGGGCTCGACCAGACCAGGACGGTGGGGCTCGTCACGCTGCCCGGGGCCTTCGTCGGCATGCTGCTGGGCGGTGCCTCACCGGTACAGGCGGGCGCCGTACAGCTGTTCGTGCTGGTGGCCCTGATGGCCGTACAGGCGGCGGCCGTCGCCACCGTGCTGGAACTGGTGGCGCGGGGGCGGCTGCACCGCGGGGCGGCGGGCTGGGCGTCCGGGAGCACCGAACGCTGACGCGCGGCAGGATCTGCGGGGCGCGGGGCGCGGGGCGCGGGGCGCGGGGCGCGGGAGTGCTGGAGTGCTCGGGGTGCGGGCGTGCTCTGGAGCTTCGGTGCTCAGGCGGCGATGTGCAGCACGATCGAGCCGTCGGCCGTTGCCTCGACCCGGATCTGCGTGAGGTCCGCGACCAGGGCGTCCGGGGAGAAAGCCGCCGCGCGCGGGCCAACGCCCACGACACGCATGCCCGCCGCCCGGCCCGCGGCGATGCCTGCCTCGGAGTCCTCGAAGACGATGCAGTCCGCCGGGTCGAAGCCCAGCGCTGCCGCACCCTTGAGGAAGCCCTCCGGGTCGGGCTTGCTGGCGCCGACGCTCTCGGCGGTGATCCGGAGGTCGGGCATCCGCAGCTCGGCCGCGGTCATCCGGGCCTCCGCCAGCGCCCGGTCGGCCGAGGTGACCAGGGCGTGCGGGAGCGCGGTGATCGCGTCCATGAAGGCGCCTGCGCCACCGACCGGGACGACGCCCTCGGTGTCGGCGGTCTCCTCCGCGAGCATCGCCCGGTTGTCCGCGTAGTTCTGCTCCACCGGGCGGTCCGGGAGGAGCACCGCCATGGTGGCGTACCCCTGCCGGCCGTGGACGACCTTGAGTGCGGTCTCCGGGTCCAGGCCCTGGCGCAGCGCCCAGCGTCGCCAGCAGCGCTCCACGACGGCATCGGAATTCACCAGGGTGCCGTCCATGTCGAGGAGGAGGGCGCGGGCGGTGAGGGCGGTGGCCGGCATGGGCGGGCTCCAGAGCGGGGGAAGCGGACTGCGCGCGAGGGCGGGCGACGGTGCAAGACGTGCGACGCGGTCGGGCGGCAGCGCGGTCGGGCGGGTGGTGCGGGGAGAGAGGTCAAGCGGCCCCCGCCCGCCGGTCAGGGAGTGCGGTTGGGGGCCACTTTGTTCCATCACGATACAAAAACCCGACCAGGAAAGCCAATCCCGCCGCGGACCGGCCTCCTGGGCCGGGTCAGTCGCGTCCCCGGCCGGTGGTGACCGCCTCCAGCGCCCGCCGGGTGTGGGGTCCGTAGACCCCTTGCGGGTCGCCCTGGACGTACATCGACGACTGGAAATTGCTGACGGCCTGCTCAACCCGGTCCGTGAAGTCGGCGTCGGCGGGGCCGCGGAAGAGCCAGACCTCCTGGAGCCGGCGTTGCAGCTCGGCCACTTCCGGCCCGTGATCGCCGCGGCGCAGCGTGGAACCGTTCTGGGTCTGGGCGGGCGGAGCCACCGGTTCGCGGTCCCCGGCGTCCGTCGTGGCCGCCGGGGAGGACGCCGCCGTCGAGCTCGACGGTCCGGCGGACGAGGAGCGGGAGGCCGAGGCGCTCGCCGACGGGGACGGCGAGGCGGACGCGGACGCGGACGCGGAGGCGCTGGCGGACGGTGACGCCGTGGCCGACCGGGACGGCGACGCGGAAGGGGAGGCCGTCGCGGAGGCGGACGGTGCGGCGCTCTCCTCGGGGAGGCTGGTCACCGTGGAGGGCAGGACCGGGTTCAGGTCGGTGTCCCCGTCCGGGCTCCCGTCGAACAGCCCGCCCACGAAGGCCGCCGTGCCCACCACCGCGACGACGGCCGCCCCCACGGCCAGCGCCGCGAAGGGCCTGCGGCGCCTCGGCTGTACGGGGTCCGGGCCGGCGGCGAGGGTCGCGGCGCCCTGGTGCCCGTCCGGGCCGGCCGGCTCTGCGGCACCCGGCAGCGGACCCGGGCCCACCGGGTCCAGGAACAACGGCATCGTGGTGGCCGCGTCCCTCGCACGGCCCTCCGGTGCGGCCCCGTCCGTCCCGTGCCTGCCGGATGCCGTTTCCGCGTCGCCCAGCGTCACGTACGGCCGGATGCGCAGCGGGTCGAAGTCCTCCGCGGCTGCGAACTCGGCGGTCCGTTCCGCGTGGTGCTCCTCGACGATGCGGTGCTGCTCGGCGGCTCGCTCCTGCTCGGTGGCATGGCGCTGCTCGGCGGTCTGCCCGTTTCCGGTGCCGAGGCCCTGTTGCCCGGCGCCGGTCTGCTGCCGGCCGGTGCCGAGGCCCTCCACTCCCGCACTCGCCTGCTGACGGCCGGTGCCGGGGCCCTCCTGGCCGGTACCCGTCCGCTGTCGGCCGGCGTCGTGGTGCGCCGCGCGTTCCGCGCAGGCGCAGTCCGGGCCGGCGCCGGGTCTGCCGTCCGTACCGCACTCCGGGCACATATGTCCGGTCATTGTGGGTCCCCTCCCCTTGAACTGCCTGCGATTATGCAGCCCGCCGCCAGGAAGCCCAATCGTGCGGCATCTCAGCAGGCCATAACGAGACAGAACGGACAGGATGGGGGTGTAGCGGATCCGAGGAGATGTTCATGGCCCAGCAGTCGAGCCCGCCGGTCCCTGCCCCGGCCCCCGGCGAAGACCGCTCCACGCGGTCGGTCCTGGTAGCGATCGGAGCGCTGCTGCTCGGCATGCTGCTCGCCGCACTCGACCAGACCATCGTCTCCACAGCGCTGCCGACCATCGTCAGCGACCTCGGCGGTCTGGAGCATCTGTCGTGGGTGGTGACGGCCTATCTGCTGGCGTCGACCGCCGCGACCCCGCTCTGGGGCAAGCTCGGCGACCAGTACGGGCGCAAGCGGCTCTTCCAGATCGCGATCGTCATCTTCCTGGTCGGCTCCGCGCTCTGCGGCATCGCCCAGAACATGCCCCAGCTGATCGGCTTCCGTGCCATCCAGGGACTCGGCGGTGGCGGCCTGATCGTGCTGTCGATGGCGATCGTCGGCGACCTCGTCCCGCCGCGCGAACGGGGCAAGTACCAGGGCCTGTTCGGAGCTGTGTTCGGTGCGACGAGCGTCCTCGGACCGCTCCTCGGCGGCTTCTTCACCGAACAGCTCAGCTGGCGCTGGGTCTTCTACATCAACCTCCCCATCGGCGTCGTCGCCCTCGCCGTGATCGCCGCCGTGCTGCACATCCCGGTCCGCCGGACGAAGCACACGATCGACTACCTCGGTACCTTCCTCATCGCCTCGGTCGCCACCTGCCTGGTCCTGGTCGCCTCGCTCGGCGGAACCACCTGGGCCTGGGGCTCGGCGCAGATCATCGTGCTCGCCGCGGTCGCCGTGCTGCTGCTGATCGCCTTCGTTCTCGTGGAGCGGCGCGCCGTCGAGCCCGTACTGCCGCTGAAGCTGTTCCGGATCAGGACCTTCAGTCTCGTCGCCGTGATCAGCTTCGTCATCGGGTTCGCCATGTTCGGCGCGATGACCTATCTGCCGACGTTCCTCCAGGTGGTGCACGACATCACGCCGACGATGTCCGGCGTTCACATGCTCCCGATGGTGTTCGGCCTGCTCCTCACCTCGACCGGATCCGGCCAGATCGTCAGCCGTACGGGCCGCTGGAAGATCTTCCCGATCCTCGGCACCGGCATCACCGCGATCGGCCTGCTGCTCCTGCACCAGCTCACGGAGGACAGCAGCACCCTGGAGATGAGCCTCTACTTCTTCGTCTTCGGCGCGGGGCTCGGCCTGGTCATGCAGGTCCTCGTCCTGATCGTGCAGAACGCGGTGTCCTACCAGGACCTCGGCGTCGCCACCTCGGGTGCGACCTTCTTCCGCTCGATCGGCGCCTCGTTCGGTGTCGCGATCTTCGGCACCATCTTCACCAACCGGCTCACCGACAAGCTCGGTGCGGCGCTCGCCGACCGGCCGCTGCCGCCCGGGGTCAGCGCGAAGGGGCTGGCCGCCGACCCGCGCGCCGTCGGTCAGCTGCCCGGCGCCCTGCGCCAGCCCGTGCTCAGCGCGTACTCCACGTCGATCACCGATGTGTTCCTGTACGCGGCGCCCGTCGTCCTGATCGCCTTCCTCTTCGCCTGGCTGCTCAAGGAGGACAAGCTGCGCGGTTCGGTGACCGCCCCCGACTCCACCGAGACCCTGGCGTCCAACCCGGTCCAGCGCTCCTCGTACGACGAATGCGCCCGCGCCCTCTCCGTCCTCGCCACCAGAGAGGGGCGCCGCGAGGTCTATGTGAAGATCACCGAGAAGGCGGGCCTCGACCTGCTGCCGGCCGCGAGCTGGATGCTGCTGCGCATCAAACGGCACGGCACCGTCGAGCCCGCCCGGCTCGCCGATGTGGCCCCGGTGCCGCTGCGGGTGATCAGCGAGGCGGCCCGGCAGCTGGAGGAGCGCGGGCTGGCCCGCCGGGTGGGCGTGCAGATGGTGCTCACCGAACCCGGCGCGGAGGCCGTGGTGAAGCTCTCGCACGCCCGGGAGGAGTCACTGGCGGAGCTGCTGGGCGACTGGTGGGGTCCGGACCGGCCGACCGACCTGGTCGCCCTGGTGTCGGAGCTGACGGCCGAGACGAGCGGGTCGAGCAAGGAGCGGCCGCACAGCCCGGAGCCGAGGCGCGACCACCAGGCCTGAGCGAGGGGGCCCGTCACACGGTGGCGCCGAGCTCCTTGGCGAACCAGTGCTCGGCGTACTGGCGGTGGTGGAACGCCGGGACCTCCAGGTAGCCGTGTTTCGCGTACAGACCGCGCGCCTCGACCAGGTCGTTACGGGTGTCGAGCCGGATCTGCCGGATGCCGAGGGCCCGCGCCCGGCTCTCGACGGCCGCGAGCAGCAGCCCGCCGCCGCCCGTGCCGCGCGCCCGGGGCCGTACGAACACCCGGGTCAGCTCCCCGATCCCGTCGCCCTTCACGATCAGCCCGGCGCAGCCCGCCGCCCGCCCGTCGAAGCGGCCGACGACGAACTCACCGGTCGGCGGGACCAGCAGTTCGGCGCCGTCGTCGGTGAGCCCCTCGTCGATCTCCTCGGCGGTCGCGGGCCGCTCCCAGTAACGGCTGGCGACCTCGTCGTAGTAGTCCCGGCGCAGCAGCGCGGCGTCGGGGGTGTCGAAGCGTTCGGGCGTCACGGTCCACGTCATTGGTTCATTCTGTCTTCCGCACGACCGTACGGAAAAGCGAATTGGGTGCAGGGGGCATTGGTGACGCAGGAGACGGGATCGACGACGGGGGCCGGGGCGGTCCAGCGGCTCGGCGAGCGGTGGATACGGGAGCTGGCCGGGCCGGCCGGCGGCGGGAGCTTCGTGTGCTCGCCCGCCGGGCTCTGGCTGGCGCTGGCCGTCGTCGCGGCGGGCGCGCGCGGGGAGACCGCCGACGAGCTGCGGGCGGTGCTGGGGGTGGCGGAGCGGCAGGCCGCCGACGCCGTGACGGCCGGGGTGCGCGAGCTGGCGGCCACCGACGCGCTGGGGGTGGCGACCCGGGTGTGGACCAGGGTGCCGGTCTACCGGGAGTACCGGGAGGCGCTGGCGGACATCGGGTTCGGGCCGATGGACACCACAGGGGTCGACGCATGGGTACGGGAGGCCACCGGAGGGCTGATCGAGCGTCTGCCGCTGGACATCAGCGACGAGATGCTGCTGGTGCTCGTCAACGTGCTGGCGCTGAAGGCGCGCTGGGAGGAGCCGTTCGAGCCCGGGGAAACCGAGGATCTGCCGTTCACCGACGCGGCCGGGACAACCCGTGAGGTGCCGACCATGTACGGCACACCGGGGCCGTGGGCCGGCTGGACGGTGGGCGGCACCCAGGTCGTCGAGCTGCGCTGCCGCACCGAGCGGGCCGGCGGAGTCCCGGCGCTGGTCCGGCTGGTGCTGGGCGAGCCGGGCGCGGGAGCGGCGGACGTACTGCCCGCGGGCTGGGCGCCGGCGGCGCTGCGGACCCCGCTGGACGCGGACGTCCTGAGTATCGCGGTCCCGCGATTCACCTTGCGTACGCATGTTCAGGTTGCCGATCAGTTGTCTGCGCTCGGCGTACGGCTTGCTACGACCGGCGCCGCCGACTTCTCGGGGATCTCGCCCGAACGGCTCAAGATCGACCAGGTGGTGCAGGAGACCGTGGTGAAGGTCGCCGAGGAGGGTGTGCAGGCGGCGGCCGTGACCGTCCTCGCCGCACCCGGCAGCGCGGCGCCCGGGCCGGAACGCTGCCGGCACATCGCCTTCGACCGCCCGTTCGGGATCGTGGTCCTGGACGGCAGCGGCGAGGTCCCGCTCTTCACGGGCTGGCAGGCGGACATCCCGGTGGCGGGCTGAGCCCCGCTGCCCCGGTCACCTCAGCGGCGGCGGGGCGGTGACCGGCGGCGGCGGTACCACCGGTCGCCGCCGCCGGGCCAGCAGCACCAGCAGCGGCGCCGCGACCGCCACCGCGACGCCTCCGAGCAGCGACAGCAGCCAGGCCGGCACGGGCCCGACGGTCAGCAGCTCGTCCCGGTAGTACGTGGTCCGGTACGGGGTGTCCGCGGCCGTCGCCCGCAGTTCGTGGTCGCCGTCGATCAGCTCCGGCCGCGGGAACGACTGGTCGATCGCCGTGACGAACACCGGCTTCCTGCCGGTCAGTGCGGCCAGGGCCGGGTGCTCGTCGCTGTCCCGCCCGGTGTCGACCCGTCCCGCGTACGTCACCTCCGGCCGCTGCCCGCCGATCGTGCCGCGCGGTTCCATCCGGTGCGCAGCCAGTACGTACAGACCCAGGGACTGCGGCGTCGTGGCCAGCCGGGACAGCCGCATCGGGTAGACGAGCTCGTCGCCGGCGAAACGCAGCCGCAGCGGGTCCAGCCGGCCGAGCAGCGGATCGCCCTTCTCCTCGGGGGCGAGGCGGACGGCCACGTACTCCCACTTCTGCTCGACGTAGGGCCGCAGCGCCGTCGACAGCCGGTCCGGGAGCTCGAACCCGTTCTCCGAGAGCCAGCCCTCCAGAGCCGTGGGGTCGGTGGCGGTCAGCCGGGCCACGTCGAACGGCCCCAGCCGCTCCCGGTCGACCACTCCGACCGGGGCGGCGGCCGAGGGGCGGGCGGCGCCGTCCCCGGACACGTTGTCCGAACCGCCGAACGGCCAGTCGTCGGCGCGCGGCCAGAAGTAGTGCCGGGTCTCATGGACCGGCGCGGTGAGGGTGTCGAGCTCGGAGAAGAGCGAGGCGTCACCGAGCCCGACCGAGGCGCGGTGCGGCACGGGCATGATCCACGCCGCATCCGGCGCGTTCCCGCGGACCGTGAGCTGCATCACGATCTCCTCGGTGCTGCCGTCCCAGTCGATCACGGACGTCTCCCGGTCGACCGCCACCGTGCTGTCGCGGTCCACGACCATCGCCCCGCAGCCGCAGGCGTACGCCGGTGCGATCAGCGACCCCAGCTGCAGTGCCGCAAGCACCATGACCAGCGAGAGCGCACGGACCGCCCACGCACGTGATCCGGCCAGTACTCCCTGACCTGTTCCTGCCCATTGCATACGCCGGTCCCCCCGTAGCCCTGATCACGGGCTCAGACGTGGGTGCGGCCCGGCCGGTTCCGGGCGGGCCGCCCTGTCCGGATTGCCCCGCCGAGCATTCTTTCGGACAAAAGCGGGATGACAGTCAGGCGAAGAGGGGGTTGATTGTGTCTACCTCATAGCGCAATGCGAAGGTTTCACAGCATGCCCGGATCGAGGGTCGGCACTAGACGGCGGGAGGGTCGGCGCAGCGTGGCGAATGCGGAGCACAGTGTGCGCGGAGATGCGACGACAGGGGCGAGGACCGGCGCGGTACGGGCCGTGCTCTGGCTGGTTGTGGCCGCGTTGGCCGTTCGGCAGATGGCGGTGGTGCTGCGGCAGCCGCCTGGCGAACGGCTCACCGATCTGGAGACCTGGATCGGTGAGAACGGTGTGCTTCATGTGACGGGCTCGCTCTACGACACCGACCGGTTCACCGGGACGCCCTTCGCCGGACTCGTGCTGAAGCCACTGGCCCGGACCGCCGAACAGAGCCTCGGGGTCGCCTGGACCTTCGGTTCGCTGCTGCTCGTCGCCGCGCTCGGCATCATCGCGGCGCGCGCCCTGCCGAGCCCGGTCAGCAGACGTACGACGCTGCTCGCCGCGCCCGTCGCGATCAGTCTCCTGATGCTCTCGCTGCCGGTCCGCAACGCCCTCAACCTCGGCCAGACCAGCATCCTGCCGGTCCTCCTCGTGCTCGTCGCCTGCTTCACGGTCCGCGGAGAGCGCGCCTCGGGCGTCCTGATCGGGATCGCGGCCGCGCTCCAGCCGGCCGTCCTGCTCTTCGCGGTGCTGCTCTGGCTGACCGGGAGACGCCGGGCGGCACTGACCGGCGGCGTCGCGTTCGCGGCCTGCACGGCACTGGCCTGGGCGGCGATGCCGCACGACTCGTGGACGTACTGGGTGCACCACGTCGCCGGGGCCGGCCTCGGCGACCAGGCGGACAGCCTCGCCAACCAGTCCCTGCACGGCGCCCTGCTCCGATTCGGCCTTGAGGGCCCGCTGGAGATCGCGCTCTTCCTGGTGCTGGCCGCGGCCGTCTGCTGGTTCGGCCTGCGCCGCGCCACACGCTATGCGCGCGACGGCCAGCTGCTGCTCGCCGTGGCCGTGACCGGCTGTGTCGCCGTCGCCGTCTCACCGACCGCCTGGCAGCACCAGCTGCTGTGGGTGCTGCTCGCCGTGGTCGGCCGGGTCGGCAAGCGGGCCTCGGACCGGATGGTGTGGCCTGCCGTCGTGGTCCTGGTGATCACGCTGCCCGGCAAGATGCTGCTGCCGAACATCGAGGCGGTCTTCCCGGTACGCGACAACGTGCTGCTGATCGCCGCGCTCGGGGCCGCGTGCGCCGCCCCGTTCCTGCCGCGGACCTCGCCGCACTGGCAGCAGCCGGTACCCACCGCTTACGCGGCTCCGGTCCCGGCCCGCTGGAGCAGGGTGCCGCTGCTGCCGGTCTGGCGGCGGGTGCTCAGCCGGCCCAACCTGCTGCTGGAACTCCTGCTGATCAGGGTCGTCTACTCCGCCTACCAGTACGTCAGGCTGGCCGCGACGGCGGACCGTGCCACCGCCGAGCACCACGGCCGGCAGATCCACTCGGCCGAGCAGTGGCTGCACATCGACTTCGAGCACTGGGTCAACCACACGGTCGTCAGCGTCACCTGGCTGCGGGACTTCTTCGACTACTACTACTCGACGTTCCACTTCATCGTTCCGCTCGCGATCCTCGGTGTGCTGTACGTACGCCGCCCCGCGGACTACCGCTGGGTCCGCAGCTCCATCGGCTTCGCCACACTCCTGGCCCTGGTCGGGTTCTGGCTCTACCCGCTGGCCCCGCCGCGGCTGATGCCGGGACTCGGCTTCATCGACACCGTCCACGGCGTCCAGGACTTTGCGAAGCCCGACTACGGCACGCTGACCGGGGTGACCAACCAGTACGCCGCGATGCCCTCGCTGCACTTCGGCTGGTCGCTGTGGTGCGGTGTGGTGATCGTGATGCTCGCGCCGAAGGTCTGGATGAAGCTGCTGGGGGTGCTGCACCCGCTGTTCACGGTCTCCACGATCATCGCGACGGGCAACCACTGGGTGCTCGACGCGGTGGGCGGGGCGACCGTGGTCGCGCTCGGCTTCGGGCTGACCCATGTGCTGTCCGGGCCGCGCAGGCTGCAGGAGCCCGAGCCCGCCGCGAAGGCCGCCGGGCCACCGGCTGTCACCCGGCCACCGGACGGGATGGCGGTGTCCGACCCGGTGCCGAGGGTGAGCGGCGAGGCCCCGGCCGGCAAGGCGTAGCCACCGGCGTCGGCCCGCACCTGCGCACCGCGCACCGAAGGGGTGCCGAGGACACCGAAATGTCCCCGGCACCCCTTCGGGCCACCACATACCCCAGAGCGGTCACCGGAGCGGTCCCCGCCGCGAACGCCACCATCGCCGGATGCGCGAAGGAGGCCGGTCGCGCCCCCGACACCATGCCGAACAGGGCGGCGGGCATGGCGACATGGAAGGCGAACCGGCCCAGCACGGCTTCGGCCCGCACCCCGAGGAGGGCGCTGCGGCCGACCGCGTAACCGACGGCGGTCAGTATCCAGATCGGCGTGAAAGCGGAGAGCAGGGCGTGCATACCGGCCATGATCCGGAACGCCCGCCCGGAGTCCCGCCCCGCCCTCAGCCGCTCGTGGCGCTCACCTGGAGCTGCTTGATGCCGTTGAGCCAGGCCGACCGCAGCCGTCGTGGATCGCCGACCAGCCGCAGATCCGGCAGCGCGTCGGCGATGGCGTTGAAGATCAGGTCGATCTCCATCACGGCCAGGGACTTGCCCAGGCAGAAGTGCGGGCCGCCGCCACCGAAACCGAGGTGCGGATTGGGGTCGCGGGTGATGTCGAAGGTCTCCGGGTTCTCGAAGACCTCCGGGTCGTTATTGGCCGAGGAGTAGAACAGCCCGACCCGGTCGCCCTTCTTGATCTGCTGTCCGCCCAGTTCGAGGTCCTGGGTCGCGGTCCGCTGGAAGGAGACCACGGGCGTCGCCCAGCGGACGATCTCCTCGGCGGTCGTCCCCGGCCGGTCGCGCTTGTAGAGCTCCCACTGCTCGGGGTGGGTCAGGAACGCGTGCATGCCGTGGCTGATGGCGTTGCGGGTGGTCTCGTTCCCGGCCACGGCGAGCAGGATGACGAAGAAGCCGAACTCGTCGGACAGCAGGTTCCCCTCGCCCTCCGCGGCGACCAGCTGGGAGACGATGTCCTTGGCCGGGCACTCCTTGCGTGCCGCCGCGAGGTTCATCGAGTACGAGACGAGCTCCATGGCCGCCTCGGCGCCGATCTCCTCGGTGATCGCGTACTCCGGATCGTCGTACGAGGCCATCTTGTTGGACCAGTCGAAGATCCGGGTCCGGTCCTCCTGCGGTACGCCGATGAGCTCGGCGATGGCCTGGAGCGGGAGTTCGACGGCGATGTTGTTGACGAAGTCGAACGAGCCGTCGTCGTCCGCGGCGGCCTGCGCCGTCTCGACGATCGAGCGCGCCCGGGTGCGCAGCGCCTGCTCCAGCGAGCGGATGGCGCGGGGCGTGAAGCCGCGCTGGACGATCTGCCGGACCCGGGTGTGCTCCGGCGGGTCCATGTTCAGCATGATCAGCTTCTGGACGTCGATCTGGTCGCGGCTGATCGTCTCGTTGAAGCGGATCACCGCGGTGTTGGTGTTGGACGAGAAGAGCTCGGGGCGGGTCGAGACGTACTTGACGTCCGCGTGCCGGGTGACGACCCAGTAGCCCTCGTCGTCGAAGCCGGAGATACCGGCGGGCTGGGTGCACCACCAGACCGGCGCGGTCTCCCGCATCCGGGCGAACTCGGGGTGCGGAATGCGGGATTGGAGCAGGTCGGGGTCGGTGAAGTCGAACCCTTCGGGCAGATGGGGGCAGGGCATCGGCAGCTCCAGGTCAAGAACGCCAGGTCGGTCCGAGAGTCGCCCGGGGTTTGTCTGACGACCCATCAGAAGTTGCCCGAAAGGTAGTAACGAGTTCTACAAGTGGCAAGAGGCGTGGCCGGATCTGTTGCGTGAAGCGGTGGTGAACCGGGCTGGTTTGTGGTGGGTGCTGCCTGTGAAGGGTGGGCATGGTCCGTGCAAGACCCTTGCGTACCCGGGGTAATCCTCATAAGACTGCACGCAGAACTAGAACGCGTACTAGTTCCTTCCGTGGGCGCCGGGACGCCTCTGCGGAAGTGCGAGGAGAGGACGAGCTCATGGCCGCGGAACCCGTCATCGTCGAAGCCGTACGCACCCCCATCGGCAGGCGCGGAGGCGCGCTCGCCAATCTGCACCCCGCCTATCTGCTGGGTGAGACCTACCGTGAACTTCTCGGCCGGACCGGCATCCACGCCGACTGCGTCGAACAGATCGTCGGCGGCACCGTCACCCACGCCGGCGAACAGTCCATGAACCCCGCGCGCAACGCCTGGCTCACCGTGGGGCTTCCGTACGAGACCGCCGCGACGACCGTGGACTGCCAGTGCGGCTCCTCGCAGCAGGCCTCCCACATGGTCGCCAACATGGTCGCGGCCGGGGTGATCGACGTCGGCATCAGCTGCGGCGTCGAGGCGATGTCGCGGGTGCCGCTCGGCAGCGGCTCCAAGCACGGGCCCGGTAAGCCCTGGCCCGACGAGTGGAACGTCGACCTGCCCAACCAGTTCGAGGCCGCCGAGCGCATCGCCCGCAAGCGCGGCCTCACGCGCGCCCGGGTGGACTCGCTCGGCCTGATCTCCCAGGAGCGGGCGGCCGTCGCCTGGGCCGAGGAGCGTTTCAAACGGGAGACGTACGCCGTCCAGGTGCCCACCACCGAGGCGGAACAGGCCGCGGGGCAGGGCATGTGGCGGCTGGTCGACCGCGACGAGGGGCTGCGGGACACCACGATGGAAGGGCTCGCCGGGCTCAAGCCGGTGATGCCCACCGCCATCCACACCGCGGGCAACTCCTCGCAGATATCCGACGGCGCCTGCGCGATCATGTGGGCGTCCAAGCGCATGGCGCGGGCGCTCAAACTCAAGCCGCGGGCCCGGATCGTGGCCCAGGCGCTGGTCGGCTCCGACCCGCACTTCCACCTCGACGGCCCCGTCGACGCCACCCGTGCGGTGCTCGGCAAGGCCGGGATGTCGCTCAAGGACATCGACCTCGTGGAGATCAACGAGGCCTTCGCGTCCGTGGTGCTGAGCTGGGCGCAGGTCTTCGAGCAGGATCTGGAGAAGGTCAACGTCAACGGGGGTGCCATCGCGCTCGGCCACCCGGTCGGCGCCACCGGGGCCCGGCTGATCACCACCGCGCTGCATGAACTCGAGCGAAGGGACAAGGAGTTCGCTCTGATCACCATGTGTGCGGGCGGTGCGCTGGCCACCGGCACGATCATCCAGCGTCTGTAGGGCCTGTGCGGCGGGGCATGGCCGGGGGAGCTCCTCAGCCCGAGGGTGTCGTTGGATACACCCTCGGCCGGGGGTGTACGCGGATGTCGGCCCCGGCCACGGCTGCCTAGCGTCGTGGTCATGGAAAACAACGCGAGCAACTCCACCAGGACGACCGGCAGTCGACGGGTCCTGGCGGCCGCCACGGTGGTGGTTCTCGTCGCACTGGGCGCGGTGCCCGCCGCGGCGGCCGGGCAGCCGGTGACCGGCCGGCAGGCACCCGAACAGCACACGTCCGCACCGGCCGCCGGGCGGCACGACGCGCGCGGCGAACTCATCGCTCTCACCCCCGTCGCCACCCACGACCGGGACGGCGTCGCGGACTTCCTCGCCTCGGCGGGCATGGACACGGGCACCGTCCGGCACGGCGTCCGGGCCTACCGCCTCACCTACCGCACCGTCACCCCGCAGGGTGGACCCACCACCGCCACCGGCCTCTTCGTGCTCCCCGAGGGTGGCGCCCACCGGCTGGACCTGGTCTCCGACACCCACGGCACGATGGCTCACCGCGACTACGCGCCCTCGGCCACCGAGGACTCCGGCCGCTACGCCGCCTATCTCCAGGCCTCGGCGGGCCGGGCGGTCGCCGCACCCGACTACCTGGGCCTGGGCAAGGGCCCGGGCCTCCACCCGTACATGGACACCGGCTCCGGCGTCACCGCGTCGCTCGACATGCTCCGCGCCTCGCGCACCGCCGCCCTGCGGCTGGGCCGCCCGCTCACCGGCGACGTGTACGCGAGCGGCTTCTCGCAGGGCGGCCAGGTCGCCATGGCGCTGGGCAAGGCGCTCGAAGGCGGTGCCGACCGCCGGCTCACCCTGCGGGCGCTGGCCCCCGTCTCTGGTCCGTACGACCTGGAGCACGCCGAGACACCCGCCATCTTCGACGGCAGGGTCAACGACACCAGCGCCCTCTTCTACATGACGTACTTCCTCACCGCGCAGAACCGGCTCCACCCGCTTTGGAAGGACCCGTCCGAAGCGTTCCGGGAGCCGTACGCGGACATCGTCGACGACCTCTTCGACACCAACCACTTCGAGGAGGAGATCATCCCGGCCCTCCCCGCGACGCTGAAGGAACTGCTCACGGACGAGTACTACGAGAAGATCCAGCACCCGACCGGCGCCCTGCTCGCGGTCATCCGCGCCCAGGACGGCAACTGCGCCTGGAAGCCGGACGTTCCGGTACGTCTCTACTCCTCGTCGGGCGACACCGACGTCCCCATCGCCAACGCCCGCAGCTGCGCGGCCGATCTGGCGAAGCGGGGCGTGCGGGCGCCGGTGATCGACCAGGGCACGACCAGCCACAACGAGACGTATCTGAAGTCCGGACCGCAGATCGTCCGCTGGTTCGACGCGGCATCGGCGGCGCGGCACTGACGTCGTACGCGGACGACGACGGCCCCGACCGCACTGCGGTCGGGGCCGTCGCCTGCTGCCGGAGGAGCTCCGGGCCGGCTCAGTACCAGCTGTTGGACTGCCAGAACTCCCAGGCGCCGCACGGGCTGCCGTAGCGGGAGTTCATGTAGTCCATGCCCCACTTGATCTGGGTGCCGGCGTTGGTCTGCCAGTCGGAGCCCGCGGACGCCATCTTCGAACCGGGCAGGGCCTGGACCAGGCCGTACGCGCCGGAGGAGGCGTTGGTCGCGCTCGGGTTCCAGCCGCTCTCGTGGCTGACGATGTTGCTGAAGCACTGGAACTGCGCGTCGTCACCGATCATCTGCCTGGCCGTGTCCTGCGCACTGCCGCCGGAGGAGGCCGGCGCGGCGGACGGAGCGGCCATGGCCGATGTCGCGCCCATGGTCAGGCCGCCTGCGCTGAGGAGTACGGCGGCGCCGGCCATGACGGTCTTGCGACGGGCGGTGCGGGGCTTGGCGAGAAGGGTGCTGGCGAACGACACAGGGAACCTAACGTCGGGAACGGTTGAGTCGCCCGCCGGCCCGAATCGTGCCTGGCCCGGTGCTCGTTGACCGCTGTCCGTTCCGGTGGACGCTGCGGTGCTCGGCGACGTCAACCAGTGTTAGCGGCGCCGTTCAACCACCGCAATGACCCCCGGTACGACCCCGCTTCGCACCCAGGACCGAAGGTCCCGAACCAGCCCAAAACGCTTCATAGCAGCTCGGAGGGGGCGAAGTGGGGGGTTGCGTACGATCCCGGCGGCTCCTATTCCGCTTCGTACAGGACCAAGGTCCTGTGGGTGCCCTCACTCGTCCGGGACCCCGAATGTGACCTGGGCCTCGAAGGCGGCGCGGCGGGTGGCGCGGCGCAGTGCCTTCAGCAGCGCCGCCCCGACGGTCAGCGTCAGCACGACGGTGAGCACGGACCGGCCCAGGTCCCAGCCGAGCGAGGTGGCCGTGCAGTAGGCGAGGAAGCGCACCAGGTTGTCGGCCAGCGCGTCACCGGGATGGAAGGAGATACCCGAGCCGAGGCCCGGCACGATGGTCCAGCCGTACAGATTCATGACCGTCCCGTACGCCAACGCCGCGACCGCCCCGTACGCCGCCAGCATCAGCAGCTCGGCGCGCCCCCGCAGCCGGTCCGGCGCGGGCAGCAGCCCCGCGCCCATCGTGAACCAGCCCATCGACAGCATCTGGAACGGCATCCACGGGCCCACCCCGCCGGTGAGCAGCGCGGAGGCGAACATCGTCACCGACCCGAGCACGAAGCCGAAACCGGGACCCAGTACCCGACCGCTCAGCACCATCAGGAAGAACATCGGCTCAAGCCCCGCCGTGCCCGCCCCCAGCGGCCGCAGCGCGGCGCCGACCGCGGCCAGCACCCCCAGCATCGCCACCGCCTTCGCGTCGAGCCCGGCGTCCGCGATCATCGCGACCACCACCCCGACCAGCAGCGGCAGCAGCGCGGCGAACAGCCACGGCGCGTCCTGCGAATGGGCGAGACCCGAATCGGCCCCGGCCAGCAGCGGCCAGCCGAAGGCGACCACCCCGATCGCGCTGATCAGCACCAGCGCGGCGACGGCACGCGGCCCGAGCCGCACCGGACGGGCACCCCGGCCCTTCGTGCCGCTCACGCGCCGCCCCCCAGTGCCTCGCGCACCTGGGTCACGGTGAGCCACTCCTGCGGGGCCAGGATCTTCGCGATCTGCGGGGCGAACGCCGGGGACGACACCACGACCTCCGGGGTCGGCCCGTCCGCCACCACCTCCCCGTCGGCGAGGACCACCACCCGGTGGGCCAGCTCGGCGGCCAGCTCCACGTCATGGGTGGCCAGCACGATCGCGTGGCCCTCGGCCGCCAGGGTGCGCAGCACCCCGACGAGCCGGGCCTTCGCCGCGTAGTCCAGGCCCCGGGTCGGCTCGTCCAGGAGCAGCAGCGGGGGCCGGGCGGTGAGCACGAGGGCGAGCGCCAGGGCGAGCCGCTGTCCCTCGGAGAGATCACGGGGGTGGGTGTCGTCCGGCACGCCGGGCAGCAGCTCGGACACCAGCGCCCGGCAGCTGCCCGGTGCGGCGCCCGCGTCGGTGTCGGCCGCCGCGCACTCGGCGGCGACGGTGTCCGCGTACAGCAGATCGCGTGGCTCCTGCGGTACGAGGCCGACCCGGCGCACCATCTCGCGCGGCGGCGTGCGGTGCGGGGTCCGGCCACCGACCAGGACCGTGCCGGAGGTGGGCTCGACCATGCCCACGAGGGCGGCGAGCAGGGTGGACTTGCCCGCGCCGTTACGTCCCATCAGTGCGACGGTCTCGCCCGGCGCGACCGTGAGGGTCACCCGGCGCAGCGCCTCGATCCGGCCGCGCCGCACACCGAGGCGCTCGATCCGGGTGGTGGCGTCGGTGACGGGCCCGGCGGCCGCGGTCTCCTGCGTACCCCGGCCGAACAGCCGGCCCAGGGCGGACCGCCGCACGGCGGGGCGCGGCGCGGCGCTCACCCCGGCCGGCAGCCGCGGCCCGTCCGCACCGCCGACCGGCCCCGGCGGCACACCCGCGAGACGCTCCCGCATGTCCGAGGCCCGCCGCCTGGCGTCCCGGACCGAGAGTGGCAACGGGTCCCAGCCCGCGAGCCGCCCCAGCGCCACCACCGGCGGATGAACCGGCGACACCGCCATGACATCGGCGGGTGCGCCCATCACCGGGGCGGCGCCCGGCGAGGGCAGCAGGACGACCTGGTCGGCGTACTGCACCACGCGCTCCAGCCGGTGCTCCGCCATCAGGACCGTCGTCCCCAGGTCGTGGACGAGCCGCTGGAGCACCGCGAGGACCTCCTCGGCCGCCGCCGGGTCCAGCGCGGACGTCGGCTCGTCCAGCACCAGGACCCGGGGGTGCGGGGTGAGGACCGAGCCGATCGCGACCCGCTGCTGCTGACCGCCGGAGAGCGTGGCGATCGGCCGGTCGCGCAGCCCGGCGAGGCCCAGCAGATCGAGCGTCTCCTCGACCCGCCGCCGCATCACGTCCGGGGCCAGGCCCAGCGACTCCATGCCGTATGCGAGCTCGTCCTCGACCGTGTCGGTCACGAAGTGGGAGAGCGGGTCCTGGCCCACCGTGCCGACGAGATCGGCGAGCTCACGCGGCTTGTGCGTACGGGTGTCGCGCCCGCCGACGGTGACCCGCCCGGTCAGGCGGCCGCCGGTGAAGTGCGGCACGAGCCCCGACACGGCGCCCAGCAATGTCGACTTACCGACCCCCGAAGGGCCGATGAGCAGCACCAGCTCACCCTCCGGGACGCTCAGATCGACCCCCGACAAGGTGGGCCGCTCCGTGCCCTCGTACCGCACCGAAACATCGTCGAACCTGATCACAGCTGCTCCTCGAAGCCTGTGGGGGAGGGCGGAACGGGCGCGACCAGCGCGGGCAGCAGACCGATCAGCACCGCGGCTGCGGGCCACAGCGGCAGCACCGGCGCGGTCAGCGGCACGACACCGGGGTGCAGCGCCGCAGGATCCGCGCCGCCCGCCCAGATCATCGCCACCGCGACCGCCGCTCCGGAGCCCGCGACCAGCCAGGCCCGTACGCCCCACCGGTCGGGCCGGTAGCGGGTCCGCACCGAACGCGCCCCGCCGAGCCGCAGCCCGGCCATCGCCGCGACCAGCCCGGCGATCAGCAGCGGCAGCCCGTACACCGCACCCTGCGCGGCCAGCAGCCCGTACGTACCGGCGCACACCCCGAGCAGCCCGCCCAGGGTGAGGACGTTCGTGGTGTGCCGGACGGCGGCCGGCACCTGCGCGGTGCGCCCGTAACCGCGCGCGTCCATCGAGGCCGCCACCGCGACCGAACGCTCCAGCGCGCCCTCCAGGACCGGCAGCCCGATCTGGAGCACGGCCCCGACGCCCCCGGTCGGCCGGCCGCGCAGCCGGCGGGCGGTGCGCAGCCGCACCACGTCGGCGACCATGTTCGGCGCGAACGTCATCGCGACGACGACGGCGACTCCGGCTTCGTACAGCGCACCGGGCAGCGACTTCAGCAGCCGGGCCGGGTTGGCGAGCGAGTTCGCCGCGCCGACACAGATCAGCAGGGTGGCCAGTTTCGCCCCGTCGTACAGCGCGAAGAGCAGCTGCTCGGCGGTGACCCGGCCGCCGATCCTGACCCCCTTCGCCCAGTCCGGCAGCGGCACCTCGGGCAGGGTGAACACCTCGTGCGTGCCCGGGATCGGCGAACCGAGGAAGACCGAGAACAGCAGCCGCACCCCGATGACGAACAGCCCGATCTTGATGAACGCCCCGTACGACCGGGCCCACGGCGCATCCGTCCGGCGCGCGGCCACCACATATCCCGCCACGCCCACCAGCAGGCCGAGCAGCAGCGGATTGGTGGTCCGGGACGCGGCGGTCGCGAGCCCGAGCGCCCACAGCCACCAGGCCCCGGCGGGCAGCGCGTTGCTCCGGGTCGCTGCGGGGGCGCGCCAGGCGCGGTGACCGGAGGGGTCCGGGGCGTCCGCGGCGCGGACCGCGATACCGGCCGTCCGGGAGTCCCCGGCGGCGTCCGTCGGGCCGCTCATCCGCGGCGGCGGCGGGCCTGCGCGACTGCGGCGATGCCGAGCAGAAGGACGGCGCCGACCCCGACGAGAACCCCGGCGGACGGGCCGCCGCCGGAACCGCCGCTGCCGGTGGCGGCCGAAGCGGATGTGGGCGAGGACGCGCTCGCCGTGGCCGGCCGGCTGCTGTCCCCGCTGTCGGAGACCTGCTCACCGCAGCCCTGGACCGGATAGCCGGAGATCGCGCAGAGCAGTGCGTCGTTCCCGTAACGCAGCGGCTTCGCCACCGACGCGAGCGCCTCCGCACTGCTCGCGTCCTTCGGGACCTGCGCGCACGCCGTGCGTGGCGGGGGCGGCGTCTCCCCGGCCGGCGCGTCGGCGGCGGTGCCGGGGTCGATGACGAGCGCGACCCGTTTGGTGCCGCCCTTGGCGGGCGTGTCCGCGCAGATCTTCGCGAAGCCGGGGGAGCGGCGCGGCTTCGCCGCGTCCTGCGAGTCGGCGCTCACGGAGAACCGGAAGCCCTGCACGGCGCCGTCGTCCGGCCGGAGCAGGGACGGCCCCTGGGTGGCGTACGTCCACCCGCTGCCGGAACCCTCCCAGAAGGACCAGTAGCGGTAGCCCGCCGCCTGGGCCGTGCCCGTGCCGAGCACCGCCAGGACGGCACCCAGGACCAGCAGCGCGGTGGCCCTTCCGGCGCGCCTCACAGCTGCTGGTTCTTCCGGCGGCCGCTGATCAGGAATCCGGCGCCCGCGCCGACGGCGAGACCGATCCCGACGAACCACCAGACACCGCCGATGCCGTCGCCGTCGCCGCTGTCCTTCTTCTCCTCCTCCTCGGTGGCGCTCGCCGTCGGCTTCTTCTTCACGGAGGCGGGCGCGGGCCCGGTCGCGTTCAGCTGGGCGACGAGGTCGGCGCCGCCGAAGTCGTGCACATCGGCGCCGGTCGAGTGGGCGGCCATGACCAGCTGCGCGTAGGCGGCCGGACCGCTCTGCTTCGCCCAGCCGGCCGAGTTCTTCGCCAGCCAGTCCACGGACGCCGCGGCCTTGTCCTTGTGACCGGAGGCGGACAGGGCGACGACCGCGTCCGCGGTGTTGCCGAAGTCGGGCTGCGGGCTGTCGTCCTCAGCCCCCGGCATCGGCGCCAGGTCGAGGTGACCGGTCTTCGCGAGGGCCCCGGCGAGGTAGTGGGCCCCGTTCTGGGCGGCCTGCTCCGGCTTGAGCGGGGTGTCCTTGCTGCAGGTGGGGGCCTTGACCGCGGCGTTGTTGCCGACGACGAGCCCCTTGCCGAGCGAGCCGAGCACACCGGCCGCGGTGGCGTCCCCGTTGGCGGCGAGCTTGCCTGCCTTGTCGGGCTGGTAGGCGAAGGCGCCGCCGTCCTTGCCGCCGCACGGGATGGCGAAGGTGAGCAGGGCGTCGTACGGGGTCCTGCCGCCGTCCGTCGTCACATCGCCTAGCCGCTCCCCGGCGCGGGCGAGGGCGCCGATCACGATGGAGGTGGAGTTCGCGTCACTGGTCCCGCCGGCGGTGTAGCCCCAGCCGCCGTCCTTGTTCTGCACGGACTTCAGCCAGTCGACCCCGGTGGCGACGAGATCCTTGTGCCCGCCGACCTCGTGCAGCGCCTGCACGGCCGCCGCCGTCGCATTGGTGTCGATCATGGTCTTGTCGTTGCACGGCACGGAGGAGTCGGGCCGGTACGCGGGAAACGCCCCGCTGTCGCACTGCTGGCCGATCAGCCAGTCCACCGCCTTCTTGGCGGGCATGACGCCCACGGCCCGCTGCGAGACGAAGGCCAGCGACTGCCGCCACACCCCGTCGTACGTCGGGTCCGTCGTGCCGTACAGCCCCGAGGGCAGCGCGGCGGACGGCGAGGGGGAGGGGGACGGTGCGGCGACCGCGGACGGGGCTGCGGCCGCGGCCGCACATAGCACGGTGGCGGTGGCGGCGAGCGCAGCTGCGCTGCGGCGTACGGTCATGGCGGGCGGGGCCTCTCCTGTGGGAAACCGGGCACAGGCACACACAGGCACCAGGCTCCGGCTCCGTATACCTCGACGGTGCCGGCCACCGGGGTTCCGATGGCGCGAGCCGGTCACGACACGTACAGGGCATTCCGACTCCCGCCAGGTGAGGCGGTCACGGCTGCGGGTCAGTGCCGGATTCGCACCGGCTTCCCCCTGAACGGGCATGATGACGACTCGCACACTCTACCGGGCGGGCCCGTCGGGAGCCCTGGCCGCCTGGCAGATCACGGTCTGGGTCGTGACCGGCGCGGCCCTCTCCGGCGTCGGCTTCGTCGCGAGCCTGGCCGCCCACGACGTGGGCAACGCTCTCGTTGTCACGGCCGCCGGCGTTCCGCCGGCCTTCGTGCTGGGAGCCCTCTGCGCCTGGTGGCTGCAGCGCCGTTCGACCCCGGCCGCCGACACACGTGACATCGGCCCGGTCCCCGTCGACGACAGTCCCCTGCCGCGTGTCCGGGTTCGACCACCTGGTACCGGGCGCGTTGACCGCCACGCCCACCGGGCCGCAGCCGGCCACCGGGCACGAAGCCGGGTAGGGCCCGGCGCGGGTATCGGCGCGCCGGGTCATGTCCGTACCCGGTCCTGGGTCCGCCCCGGGGCGCGTGCTGGGCGTGGCTATGAGGCGGTTCCGGGGTGAGGTCCGTCAACCCTCGTCAGGCGCCGGCCAGTTGCCTTCACTGCTGCTCACGCCGAGGGTCTGCGCGAGCGCGTCGAGGGTCACGTCCACGATGGCGCGCAGTTGCTCCGCGCCCGCCCCGGCTCTGCTCATGACGGCAAGGGACTGGTTCACGGCCGCGATGTGGAGGGCGAAGGCCTCGGCTGTCCCGTCGTGCAATCCGCCGGCCTTCAGTGCGGTGCGCAGCCGGGAGCGCTGGAAGCCGACCGCCTCCCTCGTGCGCGCGGCGAGGGCCGAGCTCAGTACCGGGACCGCCATGGCGGACTGGGCCACCAGGCAGCCGTCGGGCACACCGGGGTCCGCGATGCGTTCCAGGGTGACCTCGAAGAAGGCCCGCACGGCTGCGAGCGGCCGGTCGGCGGCACAGGACAGTGCGGCGTCGTACCTCCCTCCGTAGCGCGTGGCGTAGCGCTCCAGACAGCGCATGAAGAGCGTGTCCTTGTCCCCGAGGGAGGAGTAGATGGAGCTGCGGTTGAGCCCGGTCGCCCGGGACAGGTCGTCCACCGAGGTGTCGGCGTAGCCGGCCCGCCAGAACTGGATCATGGCGGCATCGAGTGCCGTGTCGGTGTCGAACTGCTTCTTGCCGGCCATACCGCACCTCGCTGCCGCTCTGCCCCTGTGCCGCCGATCATCTCATCTTGAACTAAACAGTTCAAGATGAGTAGGCTCCACGCATGGAAGAAACCATGACTGATCCTGCGATCACCGCCCACGTCTCCGGCCATCCGGTCCCCGGCCTGCCGCTGCACGACCTGGCCGGATTCACCCACCGCTGGGTCGACGCCGGCGGTGTCCGGCTTCATGCGGTCGAGGGCGGTCAGCGGAACGGGCCGGCCGTCGTACTGCTCGCCGGATTCCCGCAGACCTGGTGGGCCTGGCGAAGGGTGATGCCCGCCCTGGCCGAGAGGTACCACGTCATAGCGGTCGACCTGCCGGGCCAGGGCCACTCGGAACGCCCGGAAGGCAGCTACGACACGCACACGGTCGCCGCACACGTCCACGCCGCGGTGGAAGCGCTCGGAGTCCAGGAATACTCGCTGGCCGCCCACGACATCGGCGCCTGGGTCGCCTTCTCCCTGGCCCTGAAGTACGGGAGCCGGCTGCGTGGCCTCGCGCTGCTCGACGCCGGAATCCCGGGCATCACACTCCCCGACTCCATCCCGACCGACCCCGCGAAGGCGTGGAAGACCTGGCATTTCGCATTCCATCTCGTGCCCGACCTCCCCGAGACGCTGCTCGAAGGCCGTGAACGCGAGTACGTCAGCTGGTTCCTGAAGGCCAAGGCCCTTTCCCCCGGCACCTTCGGCGAGGCGGAGATCGAGCAGTACGCCAGGGCCCTCGCCGCCGACGGCGGACTCCGCGCCTCCCTGGCCTACTACCGGGACGCCGCCGAATCGGCGCGGAAGAACCACGAGGCCCTTGAACGACAGCACCTGACGGTGCCGGTGCTCGGGATCTCCAGCAGCCACGGCTCCGTTCCCGACATGGCAGCCTCCATCGCGCCGTGGGCCGACAACGCCACCGGGGCCGTCGTGCCGGACGCAGGACACTTCATCCCGGACGAACAGCCAGGCGCTGTGGCGGCCGCGCTGGCCGGATTCATCGCCGAGAACCAGTGACGCCGGGCGGGCAGTGACGTCAACCCGGCCTGAGCGGCGACCGCGCCGGTCACAGCATCCGCACCTCGGCCTCGGGGAGCTTGGGCCACCAGTGGTGGTAGCGGCTGTAGACCGCGACCTCACGTCCGTCGAGGAGGGCCGTCAACGACCGGGCCTCCGCGGCGAGTCCGTCCCAGGTGGCGGGTGACAGCGGTTGGAAGGCCGTGGCCTCGATGCCGTCGGCCGTGGAGCGCCACACCCCGGCCACGTATCCGTCCACCAGCAGGGTGGGCAGTACGTCGCCGTTGCGCCGGATCACCAGGGGCCGGAAGTCCGGCGGTATCACCCGGCTGCGGTCGGCGTAAGCCAGCAGAGTGCTGTCCCACATGGCCATGAGCCGAGGAGGGGCGGGCGTACCGGCGGCTGGCCGGGACGCCCCCGGGACGTCGAACAGCACGCCGCCGTCAGGCCCACGCAGCTGCTCGACGGCGTCGCCCAGGAGCTGGAGCGCTGCGCGCACGGCCGTCCGCTGCACCATGGCGAACTGCGCCACGTCACCGACCGACGCGGGCCCGAATCCCGCCAGATAGCGCAGAATCAGGGTCTCCAGTGCCTGCGGATCGACGGCCCGGCCGGCGGGCGCGGGCCCCGTTCCGGCTGCGATGAAGGACGGCCGGTGGCCGAACGTCCAGAGCGCATCCGTCGGGGCGTGATGCAGGGGCGCGTAACCCTTCAGCCCCCACCACGCCCCGTCCTTCTTCTCGGGCCCGAGCCGCTCCTCGGCCCACGCCTGCATCTGGGCCGAGGTCCGCGGCCGGTCGGCGAACGCCAGCAGTTCAGTCACCAGCTCCTCGGCGTCCGCGGGAGTCAGCCCCGCGGCGGCGAATCGGGACCCGAGCCGGGAGGCGTACAGCGTGGGCTGCATCGCCGCGCGGAAGGCCGGGTAGTCCTCGGCGTGCACGGCGTGCAGGGTGATCCGCATCAGCGTCGCCTTGACCACCGATCGCGCGGCGAAGGCGGCGTCGAGATCGGCCGGAGCGAAACCGGTGAGCCGGTTCCACAGGGCCACGTACGGCGAGGCCGGGTGCTGCGCCTGGAGCGCGACCACCCGCCGCACCCCCTCGGGAACGGTCAACGGCGCGCGCTCCAGGAGTAGCTGACGGCTGAGGGTGGCCCGGTTGAGTTCGCGCGCGGTGATCGTCACGACGAGGATTCTGCCCTGTCCCGCGCCTGTCGGCAGTGGTTCGGCCCACAGGGGCAGGAGGCCCGAATCATCTCAGCAAGACCTTCGGCGGGAGGTCGCCGGATGATCTGGCCAGGTGACCGCGTAGCCCGGGTCGGCGCCGGTGCCGATCCGCGCGAAGCGGAGCAGTTCGCGGACGATGCCGGCGTTGCCCATCGCCCACCCTGGCGTGGGCTCAAGGGTGCTCGGTGCGGTCCGGTGCTCGGTGTTCGACCACCGCGCGCCGGCCGTGTCCCCCGTGGCCCGGGCCAGGAGGTCCGCGACGAGGACCTGCGCGAAGTCCAGGCCGTCGCCGTGTTCGACGTATCGGTCGCAGGCGAACGCGAGCACGCCCGCTGTGCCGCAACACCGCCCGCTGTTGTCCCAGAAGCCGGGACGCAGGCGTCGGGGGAGGCCGGAATGGGTGAGGGTGTGCCAGCAGCGGTCGGTGAGCGCCGACCACGCAGGGCCGCCCAGTACTTCGCCCAGCAACCGGAACGCCTGTGCGTCGCCTGCTGGGCCGTTGCACCAGCCGTAGCTGTAGCGCTCGTTGCGCTCGGGCTGGTCCTGAGGGTCCGAGTGCGGCACGAGGAACCCCTCCGGGCCGGCCTCGTTCCGGGCCACCACATCCGCGGCTCCGGCCGCCGCGAGCTCGATCAGATCGGCCCGGTCCGCCGCACGGCCGACTGCCGCAAGTGCGTGTACGACGCCCAACGTGCCGTGCGAGAAATGGTGCAGGCGCGCCGGCCGCCCCACGCGGGTCTCCCCGTGGACGCCTGCCCGGGTGGTCTCCGGCGTTGCCGTGTAGGGCGTCACTGCGAGGACGGCCAGTTCGACGTCGCCGGTGGCCAGGGCCCCGAGCGCGACTCCGGCATTGCCACCGAGCAGGTCGAACTGCGGGCCCCAGCGCGTCCCGTCGAACCGGGACCGCACGAGGCCGAGGGCGCGGGTCGCTGCCGCGCCGGCAGCCGCGTCGCCCAGCCGTTCGTGGACGGCGCGCAGCGCGACGGCCATCCCGGTCAGCCCGAAATACAGTGAGGAGAGCTCCCATCCGCCGACCGCAGCCGCGATACTCCGTGCGCCGCGCATCGCCGCATCGCCGTACCGGGCGTCGCCGAAATGCCGCTCGGCCTCCAGCAGGGCCGGCACGACGCCCGCGGTGCCGCTGTACAGGCTCGGATTGAGTTCGTCGTCGCTCGGCCTGGTCGTCCAGGCCAGACCGCTCCCGGTCGGGCGTGCGGTGGCGAGGAGCCACTCCAGGGCACTCACCGCCACGGCCTCGGCGTCGCTCGGGTGCGGCGTGCTCACGAGGGCGGCGCCGTCTCGATCGTTGTGGCGGCCGATGTCCGGTGTCAGCACGCCATCGCAGTCGTCACACCGGCCGGTGGTCCTGACTCCCTGAGAGATCACCGAAATCCTCACCGCCGAGCGCCGGGCATGAGGGCGCAGACCTCACACCGCCACGAACGTCACCGGCTCGCTCCCCGCCACCGCCTCCGCGCGCCCCAGCTTCACCAGCCGGCGCACATGCGCCTCGGCCTCCGAGACCGCGATGTTCCGTGAGCCGTAAGGGATTTGCTCCCAGGGGCGGTTCCACTCCATCCGTTCGGCCAGCTGCCACGGCGTGAGTGGTTCGGCCAGCAGGGACAGCAGGCCGGTGAGGCGTTCCTCGTGGTGGACGAGGAGTTCCTGTACGCGGCCTGCCGCGTCCGCGAACGCGTGCTGGTGGGCCGGGAGCACCTCGGCGACGCCCAGGCCGCCGATCCGTTCCAGGGAGGCGAGGTAGTCCCCGAGCGGGTCGGTGGCGTTGGCGTCGTCCGGGTCCTCGTAGAGGCCCACATGGGGGCTGATGCCGGGGAGGAGGTGGTCGCCGGAGAAGAGGCGGCCGCGGCCGGGGAGGTTGGCCGGGTGGTCCTCCTCCAGGTGCAGGCAGACATGGCCCGGGGTGTGGCCCGGGGTCCAGATCGCCCGGAGCCTGCGGCCCGCCAGGTCGAGGAGCTCGCCCGGGACGATCTCGCGGTCCGGGATCGCGGCCCGCAGGCCGGGCAGGGTGCGCATCCGGCCGCCCTTCTCGCGGGCGGCCAGCAGTGGGGCGATGTGGTCCTCGGGAGCACCCACCGTCGCCAGCTTCCGCGCGAGGTACGAGAGCCAGGTGCCCGGTTCGGACTCGCGGGTGCGGCGGACGATCGCCGTGTCCGCGGCATGCATCGCGATCCAGGCCCCGGACGCCTCGCGCACCTGGCCGGAGAGGCCGTGGTGGTCCGGGTGGTGGTGGGTGATGACCACCCCGTGGATGTCGGCGATGTCGACGCCGACGGTGGTGAGCCCGGCCGTGAGGGTGTCCCAGGCCTCCGGGTCGTCCCAGCCGGTGTCGATCAGCACCGGGCCCCGGTCCGTGTCCAGGACGTGGACCAGGGTGTGGCCCAACGGGTTGTCCGGGATGGGGACTTTGATGCTGTGGACGCCTCCACCGTGGTTCATCACCTGCGTCATGGACTCCCCATCTCTCCGCGGTCTCGGCGGCGTGCGGGGTACGGCCACGACGCGCCGCGTCCACTGTAACGAGAACTTGTTCCAGTGGTAGCCCCGGTCGACCATCTGATCCGCGCAGGCTGTCCGGTCTGCGTCGGCTATCCGGTCAGGGTGGCCTTCGGCCGCACGACGCAGAACTCGTTGCCCTCCGGGTCCGCGAGCACGGTCCACGACTCCTCGCCCGTCTGCCCGATGTCCGCCCGGCGCGCGCCGAGCGCGAGGATGCGCTCGATCTCCGCCTCGCCTTCGCCCGGCCCCGTGGTCAGGTCGAGATGCAGGCGGTTCTTCACGGACTTCGTCTCGGGAGCGGGCATGAAGCAGATGCCCACCGGGGCGTTCACGTCCGGGCCGATCACCACCTCCCGCTCCCGCTCGGAGAGAACGGGCCATTTCAGGACGGCGGCCCAGAAGCGGGCCAGGGCGGGCAGGTCGTGTGCGTCGATGACGATGTGGTGGAGGGAAGCGCTCATGCAACCAGTCTGCGGCGTCGGTCCGTTCCGTGGACGTTGTCACAGCCGTGGACTCCTGGAACTGGAACTGGTATCAGTTCTGACGCAGGGTCAGATGTGGGTCCAGGAGTCGGGCACACGCCGCGTCGCGGGAGGCAGCAGCCATGAGCGAGCTTGTCGAACACGGAAAACTTTTCATCGGCGGGGAGTTGGTCGATCCGCTCGGGCGGGACGTCATCGAGGTCATCTCCCCGCACACCGAGCAGGTCATCGGCCGGGTGCCGCACGCCGCCGAAGGGGATGTGGACCGGGCCGTCGCCGCCGCCCGGCGGGCGTTCGACGAGGGCCCCTGGCCCCGGATGACGCTGGACGAGCGGATCGCCGTCGTCACCCGGATCAAGGACGCGTTCGCCGTGCGGTACGAGGAGATCGCCCGGGTCATCAGCTCGGAGAACGGCACCCCGTACAGCTCCAGCGTCATGGTGCAGGCCCTCGCCGCGATGATGGTCTGGGACGCGGCGATCACCGTCGCCCGCACGTTCCCGTACGAGGAGCGCCGCGACGGGGCGCTCGGGCCGCTGCTCGTGCGGCGGGAGCCCGTCGGGGTGGTCGCGGCCGTCGTGCCGTGGAACGTGCCGCAGTTCACCGCGGCCGCCAAACTCGCGCCCGCGCTGCTCGCCGGGTGCTCGGCCGTCCTGAAGGTGTCGCCCGAATCACCGCTGGACGCCTACATCCTGGCCGAGATCGTCGCCGAGGCCGGGCTGCCCGAGGGCGTCCTGTCGATCCTGCCCGCCGACCGCGAGGTGAGCGAGTACATGGTCGGCCACCCCGGCGTCGACAAGGTCTCGTTCACCGGCTCGGTGGCCGCCGGGCGGCGCGTCATGGAGGTCGCCTCGCGCAATCTCACCCGCGTCACCCTGGAGCTGGGCGGGAAGTCCGCCGCAGTGATCCTCCCCGATGCCGATCTGGACGCCGCCGTCGCCGGCATCGTCCCCTTCGCCTGGATGATCAACGGGCAGGCCTGCGTGGCCCAGACCCGGATTCTCGTTCCGCGCTCCCGGTACGAGGAGACCTCCGAGGCGTTCGCCGCCGCCGCCGGTGCGCTCAAGGTCGGTGACCCGCTCGACCCCGCCACCGAACTCGGACCGCTCGTCGCACGGCGCCAGCAGCAGCGCTCCCTCGACTACATCCGGATAGGGCAGGAGGAGGGTGCGAAGGTGCTGACCGGGGGCGGCCGTCCGGCCTCCCAGGAGCGTGGCTGGTACGTCGAGCCGACGCTCTTCGGTGACGTGGACAACTCCATGCGCATCGCCCGCGAGGAGATCTTCGGCCCGGTCATCTGCCTGCTGCCGTACGGCGACGAGGACGAGGCCGTGAAGATCGCCAACGACTCCGAGTTCGGGCTCAGCGGCAGCGTCTGGACCGCCGACACCGAGCGCGGCATCGACATCGCGCGCCGGGTCAGGACCGGCACGTACAGCGTGAACACCTTCAGTCTCGACATGCTCGGGCCGTTCGGGGGCTACAAGAACTCCGGTGTGGGGCGGGAGTTCGGGCCCGAGGGGTACGGGGAGTACTTCGAGCACAAGATGATCCACCTGCCCGCCGGATACGGGGGAGGGGCCTGATGGGGGACCGGTGGAGCGTGGAGGTCGACCGCGGTGTCTGCATCGGCGCGGGGATGTGCGTGAACCACGCACCGGGCGGATTCCGGCTGGACTCCGCCCGGCAGTCCCATCCCGTCGACCCGGAGACCGACGCCAGTGAGCAGGTGCTCGCCGCGGCCGAGGGGTGCCCGGTCGAGGCGATCACGATCGCGCTGGCCGACTCGGGGGAAGTGGTGTTCCCCCCGGAGGAGTAGACGAGCCGGAGGGGGCGGGGCTGGGTACGTCAGCGGTCCGGCGCGCCCGACAACAGGTGCGGACGCAGCGCCGCGGCGCGCTCACGCCGTGGGCGGCGCCGTCCGGGGCGACGTCGTGCGGGACAGGCCGGCCGCCGGTCGGGACCCGCAGGACCTGGCCCGGAAGGTGTACGGGTGCCGCACACGGGCGGCACCCCGGACGGCTCAGCCGGCCGGGTCCGGCGCCGTCACGTCGATCAGCCGGCACACCGTCTCGATGTCTATCTTCACCTGCGCGATCGACGCCCGGCCGGACAGCCAGGTGATCAGCGCCGAGTGCCAGGTGTGCTCGATGACCCGAACGGCCGAGAGCTGCTCGGGTGTCGGATGTTCGAGCCCCATCGAGTCCAGGATGATCGCTGTCGTGAGCCGCGAGACGGTGTCCACCTCGGGGCTCACGCTGCGGTCCGCGAAGGTCAGCGCGCGCACCATCGCGTCCGCCAGATGAGGTTCGCGCTGGAGCGCGCGGAACGCCCGCATCAGGGTGTCGGCGACCCGGTCCGCCGCGTCGGCTCCGGACGGCGGGCGTTTGCGCAGCGTCGTGTGCATGTGCTGGAGCTGGTCCTGCATGGTGGCCACCAGCAGATGGACCTTGGACGGGAAGTAGCGGTACAGGGTGCCCAGGGCGACCCCGGCGGCCTCCGCCACCTCACGCATCTGGACGGCCTCGAACCCGCCCCTGCTGGCGAGCTGGGCGCTGGCGTGCAGGATGCGGCGGCGGCGGGCCTCCTGGCGTTCCGTCAGGGGCGGCGATGCCGGTCTGGCTTCCGCTGTCATGTGTCCCATCCCCGTGCTTCTGACCGCGACCGCGAGGGACGCGGCGGCCGGTGCGGCGGCGCACAGCATGCCAGGGTGTGTGTCGTGGCGCGAATCACCTGATCCGGCCGTTGCACCGACGCTACCTGCCGGTAGATTCGTAGCTCATTGAACGATCGTGTCTGTAACTTGTTCTAGATTAGCGTGAGCGGTTACGCTCCGGCGAACACGCAGTGAGAAGGGGGCCGAGTGTGACCGCTGAGGCCATAGAGTCGGGCCCCCGCACGGGCGTCGGTACGTCGGACACGGGAGCAGGCCCCGACGGCGACCGGCCGTTGCGCATCGCGCTCCTCACCTACAAGGGCAACCCCTTCTGCGGCGGCCAGGGTGTCTACGTACGCCACCTCGCCCGCGAGCTCTCCCGGCTCGGCCACAGCGTCGAGGTCATCGGAGCCCAGCCCTACCCCGTGCTCGACGACGGCGTGCCGCTCACCGAGCTGCCGAGCCTGGACCTCTACCGGCACCCCGACCCGTTCCGTACCCCCAAGCGGGGTGAGTACCGGGACTGGATCGACGCCGCCGAGGTCGCCACCATGTGGACCGGCGGATTCCCCGAGCCGCTCACCTTCAGCCTGCGTGCCCGGCGCCATCTCGCTTCCAGGAGCGGCGAGTTCGACGTCATCCACGACAACCAGACGCTCGGCTACGGGCTTCTCGCCGACCTCGGCGCCCCCCTCGTCACCACCATTCACCACCCCATCACCGTCGACCGGCAGCTCGACCTGGACGCCGCCCCGACCCGCCGCCGCCGTCTCTCGGTGCGCCGCTGGTACGCCTTCACCCGGATGCAGAAGCGGGTCGCGCGCAGGCTTCCGTCCGTCCTCACCGTCTCCGGCTCCTCCAAGCAGGAGATCGTCGAGCACCTCGGGGTGGACGAGGGCCGCGTCCACGTCGTGCACATCGGCGCCGACACCGACCTGTGGTCGCCCGACCCCTCGGTCGCCGAGGTCGACGGCCGGATCGTCACCACCTCCAGCGCAGACGTGCCGCTCAAGGGCCTCGTCCACCTCGTCGAGGCGCTCGCCAAGATCCGGGCAGAGAACCCCGCGGCGCATCTCGTGGTCGTCGGCCGCCGGGCCGAGGACGGACCGGTCGCGCAGGCCATCGAGCGGCACGGGCTCGGCGACGCCGTCGAGTTCGTCAAGGGCATCAGCGACGCCGAACTCGTCGACCTGGTGCGCAGCGCCCAGATCGCCTGTGTCCCCTCGCTGTACGAGGGTATCTCGCTGCCCGCAGCCGAGGCGATGGCCACCGGCACCCCGCTCGTCGCCACCACCGGCGGGGCGATCCCCGAGGTCGCGGGACCGGACGGCGAGACCTGTCTGGCCGTCCCGCCCGCCGACGCCGGAGCCCTGGCCGACGCGCTCGGCCGGCTGCTCGGCGACGACGCGCTGCGCGCCAGGCTCGGGGCGGCGGGCCGCGCACGGGTCCTCGCCCGGTTCACCTGGAAGCAGGCGGCGATCGGTACCGCCGCGCTCTACCGTGAGGCCATCGCCGCCCGTACCGCCACCCGGCCCGACGGCCGTCGGTGACACCGCACCACCCTGACGTCTTCCTCCCGCCCCCTTCGAACCCCCGACCGCGAAAGCAGGCATTCGTGCTGACCGTGGACTTCACCCGCTTCCCGCTCGCCGCAGGCGACCGAGTGCTCGACCTGGGCTGCGGCGCCGGCCGCCATGCCTTCGAGTGCTACCGGCGCGGCGCCCAGGTGGTGGCTCTCGACCGGAACGGCGAGGAGATCCGCGAGGTCGCGAAGTGGTTCGCCGCGATGAAGGAGGCCGGGGAGGCCCCCGAGGGCGCCACCGCCACCGCGATGGAGGGCGACGCACTCAACCTGCCGTTCCCCGACGAGTCCTTCGACGTCGTGATCATCTCCGAGGTGATGGAGCACATCCCCGACGACAAGGGCGTGCTCGCCGAGATGGTCCGGGTACTCAGGCCCGGCGGCCGGATCGCGGTCACCGTGCCGCGCTACGGCCCCGAGAAGGTCTGCTGGACGCTCTCCGACGCCTACCACGAGGTCGAGGGCGGCCACATCCGTATCTACAAGGCCGAGGAGCTGCTCGGCCGGATGCGCGGCGCGGGCCTCAAGCCGTACGGCACCCACCACGCGCACGCGCTGCACTCGCCCTACTGGTGGCTGAAGTGCGCCTTCGGCGTCGACAACGAGAAGGCGCTGCCGGTGCGGGCGTACCACAAGCTGCTGGTCTGGGACATCATGAAGAAGCCGATGGCCACCCGGGTCGCCGAGCAGCTGCTCAACCCGGTCGTCGGCAAGAGCTTCGTGGCCTACGCGACCAAGCCGCACCTGCCCGCCGCCGCGGCCACCGGCACCTCCGCGAAGGCCGACGACTCCGCGAAGGCCGAGGCGTGACCCTTCCCGAGCGGACCGAACACCTGGTACTGCCCGGGGTACTCACCGCCGGGCAGGCGACCGAGACCGTCGCCGCACTGCTCGCCGTGCAGTGCGAGGACGGTGCCCTGCCCTGGTTCCGCGGGCACCACCTCGACCCGTGGGACCACACCGAGGCGGCCATGGCCCTGGACGCCGCCGGCGAGCACGAGGCCGCGGCACGCGCGTACGACTGGCTGGCCCGTAACCAGAACGCGGACGGCTCCTGGTACGCCGCGTACCAGGACGGCGACCCGCAGCGGCCGACCGACCGCGGTCTGGAGACCAACTTCTGCGCGTACGTGGCCGTCGGCGTCTGGCACCACTACCTGGCCACCGGCGACGACGCCTTCGTCGACCGGATGTGGCCGACCGTCTTCGCCGCGGTCGAGTTCGTCCTGAGGCTCCAGCAGCCCGGCGGACAGATCGGCTGGAAACAGGAGACCGACGGAACCCGGCTCCAGGACGCGCTGCTGACCGGCTCCTCCTCCATCCACCAGGCGCTGCGCTGCGCGCTCGCCCTCGCGGAACGCCGCGAGGAGCCGCAGCCCGACTGGGAGCTGGCCACCGGTGCGCTCGCCCATGCGATCCGCAGCCATCCGGAACGCTTCCTGGACAAGAGCCACTACTCGATGGACTGGTACTACCCGGTCCTCGGCGGCGCGCTCGACGGAGCGGCTGCCACGCGGCGCATCGAGGAGGGCTGGGACCGGTTCGTCGTCCCGGACCTCGGGGTGCGCTGTGTGCTGCCCAACCCGTGGGTGACGGGCGGCGAGAGCTGCGAACTCGCCCTGGCGCTCTGGGTGATGGGCGAGTCCGACCGGGCCCTGGAGATCCTCCAGTCGATCCAGCACCTGAGGGCCGGGGACGGGATGTACTGGACGGGGTACGTCTACGAGGGCAATCGGGCGTTCTGGCCGGAGGAGCGCACGGCCTGGACCGCCGGTTCGCTGCTGCTGGCGGTGGCCGCCCTCGGGGGGGACGAGGCGACCACCGCGGTCTTCAGCGGGGAACGGCTGCCGAAGGGGCTGGAGCCGGACTGCTGCGGCTGAGCCGCGGCACGCCGGACCTGCCGCCGTGTCCGCCTCAGTGGCGGATACGGCCGGCTACGGCGTGCCCGATGAACAGGTACACGACGGCTGCGAGGCCGTAACCGGCGACGACCCTGGCCCACGCCTCGTCGAAGGTGAACAGGTCGTACGACCAGCCGGCCAGCCACCTCGCGGTGTGCCGCACGAACTCGACGAGGTCGTTGCCCCGGTTCGCGTCGAGCAGGTACATCAGAATCCACAGGCCGATGATGAAGGCCATGATGTCGGCCACTACGGCTATGACACGTGCTGCGGTGTTGCTTCCGTTGCCTGTTCTGGGAGACATGACATCCGGGTTGCCTCATTCCGCCGGGTGAAACCCGGACGGCGTACCCGGGTGGCGGGCCGTGCGGGCCGGGGCAAGCCTTGCGGGGGAGTGCCGGGCCCCGGCACCCCGTTGTGATGTGCTCCGGTCAGGGAGGCCCGCCGTGCCCAGTTCCGTACCGCTTCGCCGTCTGCTCGTGGCGCTGCTGCTGTCCTGCACCGTGCTGGTGAGCGCCACCGCGTGCGGCAGTGACGACGACAGCAGCAGTGCGAGCAGCTCCGCATCGCCGACCGGTACCTCGTCGGCCGAGGCGCAGAAGTTCGCCAAGACGCGGTTCGTCGCCAACGCGGGGGTGGCCGCGGGCGCCACGTACCAGTGGATCGTCAAGCCGTACCGCGCCGGGAAGTTCAAGAAGGGCGCCGACGGGCGCACCTTCGCCCTCGTCAAGGCCGGACTTGCGGGCGGCTTCGCCTACAACCGCCTCAAGGCCGCCTCGGCCAACGCCAAGGGCGACCCGCTGCTCTCGAAGGCCGTCGCACCGCTGACCGCGGGCATCGAGTCGCTCAAGGGCCTGGGCACCAAGCTCCGCAAGGGAGAGGCGGGCGAGGGCGACATCGGCGCCTTCGAGAGCGTCATCAACAGCATCAAGGGCGCGGGGAAGAGCGCGGGCGCCGAGGTGAAGGACAAGGTGCCGTCCGCTTCGCAGCTCGGCGGATAACCCGTGGGGACGCCTCGGGGCAGCGTTTAGGGTGCGGGCATGAGCCTTCTTTCCCATGAGCGTTACTGCGACGAAATCGTCGCGAGGACCGAGGCGTTGAGGGCGGCGGTGCGCGGCGCGGACCTCGACGCGAACGTGCCGAGCTGCCCGGAGTGGACCCTGCGCGAGCTCGCGGTCCATGTCGGCGGCGCCCACCGCTGGGTCGGCGAGATCGTGCGCACCCGCGCCACCGAGGAGGTCCCGGAGGAACGGGTGCCGCACTCCACCCCCGACGGTGACGACCCCGCCGTGCTGGACGCCTGGCTGGCGCAGGGTGCGGAGCTGACCGCCGGGGCGCTGCGCGAGGCGGGACCCGAGCTGCCGGTCTGGTCCTGGTCCTGGGAGCACACCGCCGGGTTCTGGGCCCGGCGGATGGCGATCGAGACGGTCGTCCACCAGGCGGACGCGGCCCTGGCCGCCAAGGTGCCCTACGAGATGGCGCCCGAACTGGCCGCGGACACGATCGACGAATGGCTGGACATCGTCGCCTTCTCCGCGGCCTCCGGATACGACCCGAAGGCCGCGGAACTGCGCGGCCCCGGGCGCTCCATCCATCTGCACGCCACCGACGTACCCGGCGCCGAATGGCTGATCGAGTTCGGCGAGGACGGTTTCACCTGGCGCCGCGCGCACGAGAAGGCGACGGTGGCGCTGCGCGGGCCGCTGACCGATCTGATGCTGGTCTTCAACCGCAGGCTGGCCCCGGACAGCGACCGGATCGAGGTCCTGGGCGACGCGGAGCTGCTGGACTTCTGGCTGGCGCGGTCCGCCTTCGGCTGACGGCCGGTGTGCGGGGCGGGCGCTGCTGGGCCAAGCTGGAACGGCAGCCCGTCCCGTCCGGCGAGGAGGTGCCGATGGACCCGGTCAGGGCCCTGGAGCGGATCGCCTTCCTGCTGGAGCGCGGCAGGGCCGACACCTACCGCGTCCAGGCCTTCCGCACGGCCGCCCGCACCGTCACCGCGATGGCCGACGGCGAGGCGGTGCGACGGGTGACGAACGGCTCGCTGGAACGGGTCAAGGGCATCGGCCCCAGGACCGCACAGGTCATCCGCGAGGCGGTGGCCGGAGAGGTCCCCGCCTATCTGGAACGGCTGGAGACCGAGGCCGAGGAGAGCGGGCCGCTCGCCGAGGGCGGCGAGCGGCTGCTCGCGCTGCTGCGCGGCGACTGTCACCTCCACTCCGACTGGTCGGACGGCGGCAGCACGATCGAGGAGATGGGCCGCACAGCGGCATCGCTCGGCCACGACTGGGCGGTGCTCACCGACCACTCGCCCCGGCTGACCGTGGCCAACGGCCTCTCGCCGGAGCGGCTGCGCCGGCAGCTGGCCGAGGTGGCCGAACTCAACCAGCGCTGGGCGCCGTTCCGGCTGCTGACCGGCATCGAGTGCGACATCAACCTCGACGGCACCCTCGACCAGGAGGACGAACTGCTGGAGCAGCTTGACCTGGTGGTGGTGTCCGTCCACTCCAAGCTGCGGATGGACCCGGGACCGATGACCCGGCGCCTCCTCGCGGCCGTCCGCCATCCGCAGGCGAACATCCTCGGCCACTGCACCGGCCGGCTGATCACCGGCAGGGGCCGGCCCGAGTCGCAGTTCGACGCGGACGAGGTCTTCGCCGCCTGCGCGGAGACGGGCACGGCAGTGGAGATCAACAGCAGACCCGAGCGGCTGGACCCGCCCCGGCGGCTGCTGCGCCGGGCCGTCGAGGCGGGCACCCTGTTCGCCGTCGACACCGACGCACACGCGCCGGGACAGCTGGACTGGCAGATCCACGGCTGCGCCCGCGCCGAGGAGTGCGATGTCCCGGCGGAGCGCGTGGTGACGACGTGGACGGCGGACGAGCTGCTGGCCTGGACGCGCGAGGGAAGGCTTCCTGCCGGTTCTACCCGTTGAGCTCCGCCAGCACCCGCAGCGTATGCGGGTCCGGCGCCGTCACCAGCAGGTCGGTGACCGGCCCCTTGCGCCACAGCTCCAGCCGTTCCGCGATCCGTTCACGCGGTCCGACCAGCGAGATCTCGTCGGCGAACGCGTCCGGTACGGCCAGCACCGCCTCCTGCTTCCGGCCCTCCAGGAACAGGTCCTGGATCCGCCGCGCCTCTTCCTCGTACCCCATCCGCGCCATCAGGTCCGCGTGGAAGTTGCGGGCGGCTGCGCCCATGCCGCCGATGTAGAAGCCGAGCATGGCCTTCACCGGCAGCAGCCCCTCCGCGACGTCGTCACAGACATGGGCCCGTGCCATCGGCGCGATCATGAACCCCTCGCGGAGCCCGGTGAGCGAGGCCTCGTAGACATCGGTGCGCAGCGGCGACCAGTACAGCGGCAGCCAGCCGTCCGCGATCCTGGTGGTCTGCGCGATGTTCTTCGGCCCCTCCGCGCCGAGCAGCACCGGCAGGCCGGACCGCAGCGGATGCGTGATCGGCTTCAGCGGTTTGCCGAGCCCGGTGGCGTCCGGGCCGTTGTACGGGTGGGAGTGGAACCGGCCGTCCAGCTCGACAGGAGCTTCGCGGCGGAGCACTTGGCGCACCACGTCGACGTACTCGCGGGTCGCGGTCAGCGGGCTGCGGGGGAACGGCCGCCCGTACCAGCCCTCGACGACCTGCGGTCCGGAGAGCCCGAGGCCGAGCATCATCCGGCCGCCGGAGAGATGGTCGAGGGTCAGGGCGTGCATGGCGGTGGCGGTCGGGGTGCGGGCCGCCATCTGCGCGATGGCGGTGCCCAGCCGGATGCGCGAGGTGTGGGCGGCGATCCAGGTCAGCGGGGTGAAGGCGTCCGACCCCCAGGCCTCCGCCGTCCACACCGAGGTGTAGCCCAGGTCCTCCGCAGCGCGGGCGAGGTCCAGATGGGCCGGGTTCGGGCCGCGGCCCCAGTATCCGAGAGCGAGTCCGAGCCGCATTCCGCTGCCTCCCAGCATTTCTGACTGTGCATCAGATCTGGTCGGAGGGTACGACAGCGGCCCCTCGCCCGGAAGGGGCGGGGGGCCGCTGTCGGTTGTGCGTGCGCCGGGTGATCAGCCGCGCTGGATGCCCGTGGTGTCCTGGAGCACACCGCGACGGCCGTCCTGGGTCTGGGCGATGAGGCCCGGACCGCGCTGCTCGACCGCGAGGTACCAGGTGCCCGGAGCCAGTTCGGCGATCGGGGCCGGCGAACCATCCTCGCCGTACAGCGGACGGGCCACCGGAACGGCGAACCAGAACGGGGTGAAGTCACCGGCGGGGGCGGCCTGCTGGGCGGGGGCCTGGGCCTGCTGCGGCTCGGGCTGGCTCTGCGGACCGGGCTGGCCGGGCTGCGGCTGACCGCCGTACGACGGAGCCTGGCCCTGCGGCTGACCGCCGTAGGACGGCTGCTGGGCGCCCGGGTAGCCGTAACCCTGGCCGGGCTGCGGCTGGCCGCCGTACGGCGGGTGCACGGCCTGCGGCTTCGGGGCGCCCGTGAGCGGGGCCTTGAGCGCGGGAACCAGCGGGGAGGCGACCGCCGCGGCCGCCAGCACCAGGGAGGCGATGAAGCCGAGGATCAGACCGGCGCCCGCGTCGATCTGGCCGAGGTCGATGATCGTCCAGAAGAAGTGCCACGCGGTGATGACCGTGGCGGCCACGCCGAACTGGGCGAGGTCGAGGCCGAGCACCTTGCGCGGCTGGGGCTGCGAGCGGGAGAGCACGATCAGTGCCGCGCCTGCCACCCCGACCACGTAGACGCCGAACGCGGTGCCCAGTGAATCCCAGGAGTTCGACGCGTCAATGCTGGAGCTTCCATAGGAGAAGTAGTCGAGGAAAGAGGCGATGAACAGCACGACCGCTGCTCCGATCACCACGCCATCGCCTCGAGTGAGGGAGCGGATATTCACGTGAAGGTCCTTAGTCGGTCGTCTCTTCGGGGCGGTCGTCGCTGCCACCGGTTACGGGCGGGCACGGCGCGAAGCTCGGGGGCGGCTCCCCATCGTACGGATGAATCTATCGTCTGCCCGGGCGGGTTGTGTCCCCCGTCCGGACGTTGGGCGGGCATCCTCCCGAATTCATCGCAGAACCACCATCACGGCCGATGCCGTACTACCCGTTCAAGTAGCTGCTGATGCCGTCGGCGATGCCCTGCGCCGCCTTCTGGCGCCAGCCCGCGCTGGTGAGCAGGGCCGCATCCTTCGGATCACGCATATTGCCGCATTCGATGAAGACTTTGGGCACGGTCGACAAATTGAGTCCGCCCAGATCCTTGCGGGTGTCCAGACCGGTATTGCCGCCGATGTAATTGGAAGGCGCACTTCCGGTAGTGCGTACGAAGAGTCCGGCGATACGCGTACCGAGATCGCGCGACGGGTCGACGATCTTCGAGGTGTCCGCGCCCCCGCCCCGCACCGATGCGGGAAGAATCACATGGAATCCCCGGTTGCCGACGGCCGATCCGTCCGCGTGGACGGAGACGACCGCGTCGGCCTTCGCCTTGTTGCCGATCCGGGCCCGTTCGTCGACACACGGCCCGAACGGCCGGTCGTTGTCGTGCGTCAGCACCACCTTCGCGCCCTGCGCCCGCAGGAGCGTGCGCATCCGGTGCGACACGTCGAGGGTGAACTCGGCCTCCGCGTAACCGGCGTTGGTGGAGGTGCCGGTGGTGTCGCACTCCTTGTGCGTGGTCCCGATGTCCACCTGCCGGGCGATCTCGGCGGTGTGCAGGTGATTGCTCGGGTTGTGCCCGGGGTCGATGACGACCGTCTTCCCCGCCAGCGGCCCGGACGAGGTGTCCGGCGCGGATGCCGAGGGGGAGCCCGGCCGCTTCGGGGAGGCCGAACTGCCGCGCACCGGCGACGGCGAGGCCGGGTCCGCCGACGAGGCCGGGGCGGAGGCCGACGGCGCGGCCGTGCCGGAGTCCGGGCCGGGCCGCGCCTGGGCGGTGTCGGTGCCGCTGCCGCAGCCGGCGGCGCCCAGGCACATCACGGTCAGCGTCGCGGCGGCGAACAGGGCCGGGCGGCGCGGGGTGGGGGGAACACTCTCGTCGTCACGCACCCGGCGATGCTACCGGGGGCCCGGCCGGCGTCCGGAGGCCTTGGGCTCTCCCCTGGGGGAGAGGGGCCCTCAGATCCCCGGCCCGGTACGCCGCAGGACGCGCAGCGAGTCCGTCACCGAGATCTCGGTGAACGCCCCGGAGGCCAGCGCCCGCAGGTAGATGCGGTACGGGGCCTGGCCGCCGTGCGCCGGGTCCGGGAACACGTCGTGGATCACCAGCAGCCCGCCATCGGCGACGTGCGGGGCCCAGCCCTCGTAGTCGCCGCCCGCGTGCTCGTCGGTGTGGCCGCCGTCGATGAAGACCAGCCCGAGCCGCCCGCCCCAGACGGCCGCGACCTGCGGGGAACGTCCCACGAGCGCCACCACGTGCTCCTCCAGACCGGCCGCGTGCAGCGTCCGGCGGAAGGTGGGCAGGGTGTCCATCCGGCCGACCTCGGGGTCCACCACGTCTCGATCGTGGTACTCCCAGCCGGGCTGCTGCTCCTCGCTGCCCCGGTGGTGGTCGACGGTGAGGGCTGTCACCCCCGCGGTACGTGCGGCGTCGGCGAGCAGGACGGTGGAGCGCCCGCAGTAGGTGCCCACCTCCAGCAGCGGCAGTCCGAGCGCGGCGGCCTCGGAGGCGGCCGCGTACAGCGCCAGCCCCTCCACCACCGGCATGAAGCCCTTGGCTGCCTGGAACGCGGCAAGAATCTCCGGCTTGGGCTCGGCGGCCACGGGTTCCTCCTGGTGGGACGGGCGGTACGGCGACGGCGGTTCGACGGCGCCATCGTGCCGTACGCCCCCGCCGAAGGTGTCGGCGGGGGCGTACGGAGGGGTGAGCCCGGGTCGGGGCGGGGCCCCGGCACAGCTGTGACGCGGCGGTCAGCAGCTCTGCCAGAGTCGGGTCATGACGCGGACGCCGAAGCGCAGGCCCTCCAGCGGGACGCGCTCGTCCACGCCGTGGAAGAGGCGCCCGTAGTCCAGGTCGTGCGGCAGCTTCAGGCCCTTGAAGCCGAAGCAGCGGATGCCCAGGTGGGTGAAGGCCTTGGCGTCCGTACCGCCGGGGTTGCAGTACGGCACGGGGTGGCCGTCCGGGTCCTCGGCGCGTACCGCGTCGCACATGGCGTCGACGAGCGGGCCGTCGAAGGCGGTCTCCATCGCGATGTCGTGGTTGACCCACTCGCGGCTGACCGAGGGGAGCAGCAGCCTGTCGATCGTGTCGATCAGCTCCTGCTCGTGGCCGGGCAGGAAGCGTCCGTCGACGCGGGCGGTGGCCTTTCCGGGGATGACGTTGGTCTGGTAACCGGCGTTGAACATGGTGGGGTTCGCGGAGTTGCGGAGCACCACCTGCATGAAGTCGGCGACCGGACCCAGCCTGGCGAGGCTGCCGTCGATGTCGTTCTCGTCGAACTCCACCCCGTAGAGGCGGGCGGCCTCTACGAGCAGGGCGCGGACCGGCTCGATCAGCCGGATCGGGAAGGTCTCGCGGCCGATCCGGGTCAGCGACTCGGCGAGGTCGGTGACCGCGTTCTCGTCGTTGGGCGACGAGCCGTGGCCGGCCCGGCCGGTCGCGGTGAGCTCCATCCAGGCCATGCCGCGCTGGGCGTTCTCGATCGGGTAGAGGCGCCGGGTGTCGTCGAGGGCGAAGGAGAACCCGCCGCCCTCGCCGATCGCCTCGGTGACCCCGGTGAACAGCTCCGGGCGGTGCTCGACCAGCCAGTGGGCGCCGAATTTGCCGCCCGCCTCCTCGTCGGCGAGGAAGGCCAGGACCAGATCGCGGGAGGGCTTCGTGCCGGTGCGGGCGAAGTGCCGGGCGGTGGCCAGCATGACGGCCACCGTGTCCTTCATGTCGATCGCGCCGCGGCCCCACAGATAGCCGTCGCGGATCTCGCCGGAGAACGGCGGCACCTGCCACTCGGAGGCGTCGGCGGGCACCACGTCCAGATGTCCGTGGACCAGCAGTGCGCCGCGCTCCGGGTCGCGGCCCGCGATCCGGGCGATGACGCTGGCCCGGCCCGGGGCGGACTCGATCAGCTCCGATGCGATGCCCGCCTCGGCGAGGCGGCCCACCACCCAGTCGGCGCTCGCCCGCTCGTCGCTGGTGGGGTTGGAGGTGTCGAACCTGATCAGCTCGGCGCAGAGGCCGATGACTTCTGCCTGGGCCTCCTCGGAGGCCGGGACCAGGGAGGCGGTGGTGTCGGGGGTGCTCATGCTGCTCCCACAGAGGTGGTGGTGCGGGCGTCGGGGGCTGTGCCGTCCCCGTTGCTCTCGTCGTCGAGTGCGGAGGTGCCGTACGGCTTCACCCAGCCCAGCAGGCCGAGGACGCAGTACAGGACGAAGGCGGTGGCCAGGGAGTTCAGGGCCGGGATGCCGCCGTCGTAGAACTTGCCGACGCAGAAGGCCACGATCCAGATGGCGATGGACATCGGCACCCAGGTCGGCGAGGACGCCGGCAGGGTCTCGGACTCCCGGGTGTCGTCCAGCGGCTTGCGCATCTTCTTCACGACCCAGTACTCGGCCACGATGATGCCGCCGATCGGCGGGATCGCGACACCGAGGATCGTGAGGAACTCGGTGAAGTGGGTCATGATCCCGACCGCGGACAGGAGGGTGCCCGCGATACCGAGGACGATCGTGACCACGCCGCGGTGGACGCGCTTGCCGAAGACGACCTGGAAGAAGTTGACGACGCCGAGCGAGGAGCCGTACAGGTTCCAGTCGTTGATCTTCGCCGTGGACATCAGGACCACGATCACGCCGAAGGCGCCCGAGGTGGAGAGCACGATGTGCGAGACCTCGTTGCTCTTGACCAGGTGGCCGAGCAGTACGCCGGTGAGGCCGACGATGTACTCGGACAGGATCATCGACGAGGCGCTCTGCAGGAAGACGTGCGAGCCCCTGCGGTTGTAGCGGGTCATCTCGGGGGAGACGATCGCGCCCGTCATGTAGCCGCCCGCGATGGCGGTGGCGGCGACTGCGAGGGGGATCGTGTCGCCCGGCGGCGGCGAGTGGATCAGGTCGCTGAACGAGTGGTCGTTCAGGGTGCGGATGACGGAGAAGGCGACCATCGCGAAGAAGAGCGGGGTGACGATCTTCGCGAAGTTGGCCATGTACTTGAAGCCGAAGATCACCAGGGCGGTGATGGCGATGCCCGCGAGCACGCACCACATCCAGGACGGCCCGCCGACGAGTGCCGAGACGCTGTTGCCGAAGATCGTGTTCTGGACGCCGAACCAGCCGACCAGGCTGACCGCGATCACGAAGCTGACCAGCGCGGAGCCGTTGCGGCCGAAGCCCACCCAGCGGGTCAGCATCGGGGTCGCGAGCCCCTCGCGCATACCGGCCAGGCCGATCGCGAAGATCACGACCTCCAGGATCACCGCACCGAGCGTGAAGGCGAGGAAGGCGTTGCCGAAGGTCATTCCCACGCCGATGGTGGCGCCCAGCGTGAACTGCGAGATCGAGCCGGACTGGGCCAGCCACTGGAGCAGCATGGACCAGAAGCCGAACCGCCTGTCGCGCGGCACGCGCGAGAGCGAGTAGTCGTCACTGCCGATGCTTCTGGCCTCGGGGGCCACGGCGTCGGCCTGCGGGGAGGCTGCCATCAGGACTCCTGGGGTGTACGGCCGAAGGTCTGCAGGTGAGCCAGCGACCCGTAGCGGTTGACGAGGTTGTCGAACTCCACCGCGTCGTGGAAGTCCAGGTGGCCCGCGCCGAAGGCCTTGGCGACCTCCACGGCGTAGCGGGCGGCGGAGGCGATGTCGCTCTCGTGGCTCGCGCCCGTCTGGCAGCCCGGCACCGCTGCGGCCGAGGTGACCGCCAGGCCGACCACGGGAGCGGCCGTGGCGGTGGAGGGCTGGAGGATCGAATTGATGTGGTGTGCACCATTACCGTACGGCGTGATGTCCTGGGTGGTCACGGGGTACGTGACCAACGGCTCACCGGTCACCACGGCCAGCAGCTCGCCGAGCTGCTCGCTGACCCGGAGCACCCAGCCCTCCCTGACGGTGGGCGACAGGGCCAGGCCCTTGTGGTTGATGATGCGGTTGCCCTTGGTGGTGTCGATGGAGAGCACGGCCTCCATCTCGCCGGTCACCTCGTGGCGGTTCATGGTGGCGATGTCCACGGGAGAGCCCATGAACGGCACCGGGTCGTGCGGCTCGGTCGGCGCGTCCGGGCAGATGTGGGTGGCGACGATGACATCACCGGGCAGTACGTCGCCGCGGCGGCGCATGTCGAGCAGCTTCGCGGCGGTGGCGACGGCCGAGACCGCACCGTCGGCGTCGGAGACCAGTCCGGTCACCCCGGGCCGGGCGCCGATGCCGCCGAGCCGGCCGACCACGCCGAGGGTGCGGGCGCCGCCCCCGGCCATGCGTCCCCGGGAGCCGGGGATGCGGACCATCACGAAGTCCGTCGAACCCCGCTCGCCGGCGACCGTGGTGACCTCCGCGGACGAGCCCTCGGCCCCAGCCACGGAGTCGAGGTACTCGACGACCGTCTTCCCGTTGGCCTGCGGGTCGTCGAGGAGGTCGACGATGTCCAGTACGTACTTCAGCATGGGGGGCCTTTCTCGTGCATCCATCACACCCGTCCGGCGCCCGGCAGGGAGTGGGGCGCCGGACGGGGTGCTGAGAGCAGATTCGGGATCGGATAGCGTTGTACGCAACTGTTTCCCGCTATCTGCAACTCAGGTCTGAATGGTGAGATCACGATGACGGACTTCGATCTGGACCGGCGCACCCCCACCGGGGCCCTGCAGACCGTCGACCGGGCGCTCCTCGTGCTGCTCGCGTTCGAGCGGACCAGGCCCGACTGGGGCGTCACCGAGGTCGCCGAGGAGTTCGGCTGGGACACCTCGGTGGCCCAGCGGCTGCTCGCCACCCTCGCGGGCCGCGGCTTCCTGGTCTCGGACCCGGCCACCCGCCGCTACCGCATCGGTCCGGCCGTGCTGCGCCTGGGCAGGCTCTGGGAGCGTTCCGGATCGCTGGAGCTGCTCGCCGGACCTGTCCTGGAGGAGCTGCGCAGGACCACCGGCGACACCGTGCTGTTCTGCCTGCCGGACAGCTTCCACATGCGGTGCGTGGCGGCCGAGGAGGGCGAGACCGGACCGCTGCGCTACTACCCGCTGGTCGGTGAGCTCTACCCGGCGCACGCCGGGGCGACAGCCAAGTCCTTCTACGCCTATCTGCCGGACGAGCAGCGCCACCGGCTCTTCCGGGGCCGCCCGATGGCCCGGTTCACCGACCGGACCGTGACCGATCCCGACCTGCTGGAGCGGGAGTTGCTGAAGGTGCGCGCCCAGGGGTACGCCTGGACGGTGGGTGAGTACGACACCGGCGTCGCGACCGTTGCCGTACCGGTCTTCCTCGGGCGTGAGCCGTACGGCAGCCTCAGCCTGGGCGGCGCCGAGGAACGGTTCGAAGGGGCGCCGGAGAACCGTCTCGACGCGCTGCGCAAGGCGGCCGACATGCTGGAGAAGCGCCTCACCCACCCGCCGCAACGCGCCAGGCCCCGGCCCCGCCGGACCACCTGACCGGGCGCCCGGCCCGCACCACCCGCACGACCTGACCCGAACAGAACCCAAGAGGAACGCCGTGAATCTGCTCCTGCTCTCCAACTCCACCCAGTACGGCTGCGGTTACCTGGAACACGCCCTCGACACGGTGGCGGCGTTCCTGCCCTCCGGTGCCCGGCTGGCCTTCGTGCCGTACGCGCTCGCCGACTACACGACGTACACCGCACGGGTCCGCGACGCCCTGGAGCCGGCCGGGGTCAGTGTCCGGGGTGTCCACGAGAACGCCGACCCGGTCGCGGAACTCGCCGCGTCCGACGCCGTGTTCATCGGCGGCGGCAACTCCTTCCGGCTGCTGAGCGCCCTCTACAGGACCGGGCTGCGCGACGCCGTGATCGAGGCCGTGCGCGGCGGTCTGCCGTACATGGGGGCCAGCGCGGGCACGAACATGGCGGCGCCCACCCTGCGCACCACCAACGACATGCCCATCGTGCAGCCGCCGTCCTTCGAGACGCTCGGCCTCGTCCCGTTCCAGATCAACCCGCACTACCAGGACCCGGACCCGGACAGCACCCACAAGGGCGAGACCCGCGAGGAGCGGCTCAGCGAGTTCCTGGAGGAGAACGACGTCCCCGTGCTCGGTCTGCGCGAGGGGTCATGGCTGCGGGTCAACGGGCGCCAGGCCCGGGTCCAGGGCGCCCGCCCCGCCCGGCTGTTCACCCGCGGCGCGCAGCCGCAGGAGCTCCCGACGGGGACGGACGTCTCTCATCTGCTCACGACCGCACCGAGGTTCGACGCTCCGGTGCGCTGAGCGTCAGCACCAGATCGGTCTCGGTGGGACGGCCGTTGTCCGGGTGCACCGCCGGGCAGGCGCGCGGCGCGTATCCGGTGGCCGATCCGGCCAGCACGAAGCTGCCGCCGGCCGGGGCGGCCAGCGCGTACCGGCCCTGGGCGTCCGTCGTGGTCAGCCCGGCCTGCCGGCCCTGCCGGTCGATCAGGGTGACGTTGGCGCCGGCCACCGGGGTGCCGTCCGCTTCGAGGACCCGGCCGCGGAAGCCGGAGCCGGGGAGCGGGAGCGGCAGGCCGGAGGTCCGGGCCGTCTCGTCGCCCGCGCTGCTCGCCAGCAGGACCGGCGTCGCGGCCGCCCGCTGCGAGGGCAGGAACGCGGCCAGCACCAGGCCGGCCAGCACCGCGCCTGTCGCGATCATGAACGAGGTGCGGAACCCCTGCATGGTGGGCACCGCGACAGAGCCCATCTGCGTCGAGGTGTGCGCCAGCACCATGCCGATCACCGCGCTCGACACCGAGGTGCCGATGGAGCGCATGAGGGTGTTGAGCCCGGTCGCCGCGCCCGTCTCCGAGGCGTCGACGGCACCGATGATCAGTGCGGGCAGCGAGGAGTAGGCGAGCCCGATGCCGGCGCCGAGGACCACCGCGATCACGACGGTCTGCCAGGCGGCGCTCATCAGGCCGAGCCCGGCCCCGTAGCCGATCGCGATGATCGCCATCCCGAGCATCAGCGACACCTTGGGGCCGTACCGGGCGGACAGCCGGGCGTACAGCGGGGCGACGAGCATCATCGTCAGGCCCAGCGGCGCCACGCACAGCCCGGCGACCACCATCGACTGGCCGAGGCCGTAACCGGTGGACAGGGGGAGCTGGAGCAGCTGCGGCAGGACCAGCGACACGGCGTAGAAGGCGACCCCGACCATGATCGAGGCGAGGTTGGTGAGCAGCACCTCGCGGCGGGCGGTGGTCCGCAGATCGACCAGCGGCGCGTCGCTCCGGAGCTCGAACACGCCCCACAGCAGCAGCACCACCAGGGCGGCGGCGACCAGGCCGAGCGTCGTCGCCGAGGTCCAGCCCCAGTCGCTGCCCTTGGTGACGGGCAGCAGCAGGAGGATCAGTCCGGCCGAGAGGCCGAGCGCGCCGGTGATGTCGAACCGGCCGGGGGCCCGCAGGGAGGTCTCCGGCACCGCCAGCACGGTCAGCCCCATGGCGAGCACGCCGAGGCCGGCCGAGCCGAAGAAGAGGGTGTGCCAGTCGGTGTGCTGGGCGACGAGCGCGGCGACGGGCAGCGCGAGTCCGCCGCCCACCCCGATCGAGGAGCTCATCAGGGCCATGGCCGAGCCGAGCTTCTCGCGCGGCAGCTCGTCGCGCATGATGCCGATGCCCAGCGGGATGGCGCCCATGGCGAAGCCCTGGAGCGCGCGGCCCACGATCATGATCACCAGATCGTCGGTGAAGGCGCATATCAGCGAGCCGATCACCATGACGGCGAGGCTGGCCAGCAGCATCTTCCGTTTGCCGTTGAGGTCGCCGAGCCGCCCCATGATCGGGGTGGAGACGGCTCCGGCGAGCAGGGTCGCCGTCATGACCCAGGTGGCGTTGGACGGGTCGGTGTGGAGAAGGGCGGGCAGGTCCTTGATGACGGGGACGAGCAGGGTCTGCATCACCGCCACGGTGATACCCGCGAAGGCGAGCACGGGGACGATCCCCTTGCCGGCCTTCGACGTCCGTGGATCAGGTAGCTCCGCGGACTGCTGTTCGTGCGTCGTCTGTGGCATACGTGCGGCCTCCGGGCAGCGGAAGAGGGAGGAACGGTCAGGAGTGCGGTCAGTGCGGGCGGGCAGCACCGACCGCCAAGTGTGTGCAGGGTGAAACCTTCCGCATGGCCGGGGTATTCCGGTGAACGGGACCCGAACTTGACACGGCCATGGCCGGGACGGGCCACCTGGCCGGAAACAACTGCCGATCTGACCTTCCGTCAGATTGGAACGTGTTCTACTCTTGCGCCGTTCCAGTGGCTGCGACCGGCGAGGATCCGCATGGGCATCGGTATCACCGAAGAACACAGGGAGCTCGCGCAAGCCGTGCGGGGGTGGCTCGCGCGCACCGTACCGCCCGGAGAAATACGCAAAATTCTTGACGCGGGCGCCCCTGCCGCCACCGGCGCGCGCCCCGCTTACTGGGGCGGCCTTGCGGAGCAGGGCCTGCTCGGCATCCATCTGCCGGAGGAGTACGGGGGAGGGGGCGGCGGGCTCCTCGATCTGGCCGTCGTCCTCGAAGAGGCGGGGCGGGCCGCGCTCCCCGGCCCCTATCTGGCCAGCTCCCTCGCCTCGGCGGTGCTGAACGCCTCCGGGCCGCGCGCCCCGGAGACGGACGGGCTGCTGCGGGACCTCGCCGAGGGCCGGCGCATCGGAGCCGTCGCCCTCGGTTCCGGCAGCCTCGCCGCCGTCGAGCAGGAGGACGGCCATCTGCTCGACGGCGAGCTGCCGCCGGTCCTCTCCGCCGACGGGGCCGACCTGCTGCTGCTTCCCGCCGCCTCGGTCACCGGCACCCGCTGGTTCGCCGTCGACACCGCCGCACGGGGACTGGCCGTACGCCCGCACGCGAGCGCCGACCCGACCCGGCCCACCGCCGAGGTCCGGGCCGAGGGCGTCCTGGTCCCCGCCGGACGGCTGCTGCCCACCGACTCGGGGCTCGTCCGCGACCTCGCCGCCGTACTCCTGGCCGCCGAGGCGTGCGGCACCGCGGCCCGCGCCCTGGACACCGCCACCGAACACGCCAAGGTCCGCGAGCAGTTCGGCCGTCCCATCGGACAGTTCCAGGGCGTCAAACACCTCTGCGCGGACATGCTCGTACGCGTCGAACAGGCCCGCGCACTGGCCTGGGACGCCGCCCGCGCCGCCACCGAACCCGCGGAGATACGGGGCATGACGGCCGCCCTCGCCGCGGCGACCGCCCTGGACGCCGCGTACGGCTGCGCCAAGGACGCCATCCAGATCCTCGGCGGCATCGGCTTCACCTGGGAGCACGACGCCCATCTGTATCTGCGCCGGGCTCTGGTGGCGCGGCAGCTGCTGGGATCCGGGGACGTCCACCGGCAACGCGCCGTCCGGCTGGCCGCGGCCGGCGCCCGCCGCGGACTCACCCTGGAGCTCCCGGCCGAGGCGGAGGTGCACCGCACGGCCGCCCGCGAGGCCGTCGCCGCCGCCCGGGGCCTGGACCCGCGGGCTGCCCGCCGCGCCCTGGCGCCCACCGGCTACGCCGCCCCGCATCTGCCCGCGCCCTACGGACTGGACGCCGGCCCGGTCCAACAGCTGGCCGTGCAGCAGGAGTTGCGCGAACAGGGTGTCAAGCTGGCCGACCTCTCCATCGCCACCTGGGTGGTGCCGTCCCTCATCGCGCACGGAACGGCCGAACAGCAGGACCGCTACCTCCTGCCGACCCTGCGCGGCGAACTCCAGTGGTGCCAGCTGTTCTCCGAACCCGGCGCGGGCTCCGACCTCGCCTCGTTGCGCACCCGGGCCGAACGGACCCCCGAGGGCTGGCGGATCAACGGCCAGAAGGTGTGGACGAGCGCCGCCCAGTGGGCCGACCACGGGATTCTGCTCGCCAGGACGGACCCGGACGCCCCCAAACACCGGGGCCTGGGCTACTTCCTCGTCGACATGAAGCACACCGAAGGCATCGACATCCGCCCGCTGAAGGAGATCACCGGCGACTCCCTCTTCAACGAGGTGTACTTCGACGACGTGCTGCTGCCCCTCGACGCACTCGTGGGCGAGCCGGATGGCGGCTGGCGGGTCGCCCGCAACACCCTGGGCAACGAACGGGTCCACATGGCCGACCAGATGGCCTTCGACACCGGCCTGGAGGCCCTGATCGACCGCTCGGCCGGGCTCGACGGCGCCTGCCGGGCGAGGATCGGAGCACTCGCCGCCGAGGCCCACGCACTGGCCTGCATCGGGCTGCGCACCACCCTGCAACAGGTATCAGGCCTTGAGCCGGGCGCGGGCGCCTCGGTCCGCAAACTCGTCCAGACCGTCCACCAGCAGAAGGTCGCCGAGCTCGCCCTCGAACTCCTCGGCCCCGCAGGGGCGGTGGCCGAGGGCGCCGGCGAACGGGCCGTGCACGGGTTCCTGATGTCCCGCTGCCTGACCATCGCGGGCGGCACCACCCAGGTTCAGCTCAATGTCGTCGCCGAGCGCATCCTCGGCCTGCCCAGGGACTGAAGGGAACGAACCCATGATGAGGTCATACATCGTCGGCGTCGGCATGACGAAGTTCGAGAAGCCCGAGAGCCGCGACTGGCAGTACTGGGACATGGTGAAGGAGGCCGGGACCGCGGCACTCGCCGATGCCTCCGTCCGGTACGAGGACATCCAGCAGGCAGCCGTCGGCTACTGCTTCCAGGCCTCCACCGCCGGACAGCGCGCCGTCTACGAACTCGGACTGACCGGCATACCCGTCTACAACGTCAACAACAACTGCGCCACCGGCTCCACCGCGCTGATGATGGCCCGGCAGTTCGTCGAGGGCGGCGGCAGCGACTGCGTCCTCGCGCTCGGCTTCGAGAAGATGGCGCGCGGATCCCTCGGCGGCGGCGGATCGGACGGCGGAGCGGGTGATTTCAAGACGTCCCCGGTCGCCCGCCACTACGGGATCATGGCCGCGGGCCACGGCTTCGAAATGACCCCGCCCACCGCCCAGATCTTCGGCAACGCCGCCCGCGAGCACATGGAGCGCTACGGCACCACCGAGGCACAGCTCGCCGCGGTCGCCGCCAAGAACCACCGCCACTCGACGGGCAATCCGTACGCCCAGTTCCAGGACCCGTACACGGTCGACGAGGTCCTCGCCGCCAAACCCATTCACCGCCCGCTGACCCGGCTCCAGTGCTCGCCGACCTCCGACGGGGCGGCGGCGGCCGTCGTCGTCTCGGAGCGCTTCGTCGAGCAACACGACCTCGGTGAACGGGCCGTGGAGATCGCCGCCCAGGCCATGACGACCGATACCGAGGACTCCTTCGCCTCCGGGACCTGCATCGACGCGGTCGGACTGCCGATGTCCCGGGAGGCGGCACGGCAGGTGTACGAGTCCGCCGGCATCGGCGCCGCCGACCTCGACGTCATCGAACTCCACGACTGCTTCTCCATCAACGAACTCCTCACCTACGAGGCGCTCGGGCTGTGCGGCGAGGGCGAGTCCGGGGCGCTCGTGGAGTCCGGCGCCACCACCCACGGGGGCCGCTGGGTGGTCAACCCGTCCGGTGGACTGATCTCCAAGGGGCACCCGCTCGGCGCCACCGGAATCGCCCAGGCCGCCGAACTCACCTGGCAGCTCAGGGGCGAGGCCGGCGCCCGCCAGGTGCCCGACGCCCGCACCGGCCTGGCCCACAACATCGGGCTCGGCGGCGCGGCGGTGGTGACACTCCTGCGCCGCTGACCTCGCACGACCACCCGGGCCCCGGTCCTACGCCGCTGGACCGAGGCCGGTACGGTCCGGAAACCGATGTACGGGGTGCAGGGCGGCTGCGAGTATGACGTCATGGTTGACGTCTCGACGCCCGCACGCCGTATCACCCGGCCCCGTACCCGCACCTGGGCGGTGGTGCTCGCCGCCTGCGTCGGCCAGTTCCTCGTCGTGCTCGACGTGTCCGTCGTCAACGTCGCCCTCCCGTCCATGCGGACCGACCTGGGGCTGAGCACCGCCGGACTCCAGTGGGTGCTCAACGCGTACTCGATCGCCTTCGCCGGATTCATGCTCCTCGGCGGACGGGCCGCCGACCTCTACGGCCGCAAGCGGATGTTCCTCGTCGGCCTCGGCCTCTTCACCGCCGCCTCACTGGCCGGCGGGCTCGCCCAGGAGGGCTGGCAGCTGCTCGCCGCCCGCGCCGCGCAGGGGCTCGGCGCCGCCGTACTCGCCCCCGCGACCCTCACCCTGCTCACCGCGGCCGTGCCCGAGGGGCCCGCCAGGACGAAGGCCATCGGCACCTGGATGGCGGTCGGCGCCGGCGGCGGCGCGACCGGCGGACTGATCGGCGGAGTGCTCACCGACGCACTGTCCTGGCGGTGGGTCCTGCTGATCAACGTGCCGGTCGGCGTGCTCGTCATCACCGGCGCCGCGATCTGGCTCGCCGAGGGCAAGGCGGGCGAGCGGAGCCGGATCGACCTCCTGGGCGCGCTGCTCGTCACGGCGGGCCTGGCCTCCGTCGCGTACGGCATCGTGCAGACCGAGGAGTCGGGCTGGACCGCGTCCACGACCCTCGTCCCGCTGCTGGGCGGCCTCGCGCTGCTCGCCCTGTTCGTCCTGGTGGAGTCCCGCACCGCGAAGCCGCTGATGCCGCTGCGGGTGCTCGGGGCGAGGGCGGTGGCATCGGCGAACGTGGCGATGTTCGTGATCGGCTCCGCGACGTTCTCGATGTGGTACTTCATGACCGTGTACGCGCAGAACGTGCTGGGCTACAGCGCACTGCAGGCCGGCCTGGCCCTGATGCCCACCTCGGTGGCGATCGTCGTCGGCTCCAAGAGCGCACCCCGTCTGATGGCCCGGGTCGGCGCGAAGAACCTGGCGCTCGTCGGCACGGTGGTCGCCGCCGCGGGCTTCGGCTGGCAGTCCACGATGACGGCCGACGGCTCCTACCTCACCTCCGTCTGCCTGCCCGGCGTGCTGATGATGACCGGCACCGGCCTCGCGTCCACCCCGCTCGCCTCGCTGGCCACCTCCGGCGCCGCCCCCGGCGAAGCGGGCCTGGTCTCCGGCCTGGTCAACACCTCCCGCACGATGGGCGGCGCGCTCGGCCTGGCCGTGCTCTCCACGGTCGCCGCCGCCCGCACGGACGGCGGCACGGCCCCGGCAGACCTCACGGCCGGCTACGCCCTGGCCTTCCGCACCTCGGGGTCGGTGCTGCTCGCCGGACTGCTGCTGATGATCATCTGGCTGCCGCGCCACCGGTCGTCCGGGCAGCTCTGAGGGCGGCTCCCAGCGGCCCGCCGGCAGCGCTGACCACGCTCCTAGAGCCACCCCTGCTGCCGCGCGGCCCGGACCGCCTCCATCCGGTTACGGGTGGCGGTCTTGCCGATCGCCGACGACAGGTAGTTGCGCACGGTCGACTCCGACAGATGCAGCTTCGCCGCGATGTCGGCGACCGTCGCCCCGTCCGCCGACGCCAGCAGGGCGTCGCGCTCCCGGGCGGTCAGCGGACTCGGCCCCGCGCTCAGAGCGGCGGCGGCCAGCGCCGGATCGATGACGGTCTCCCCGGCCAGCACCCGCCGGATCGCCGCCGCGAGCTCCTCGACCGGCCCGTCCTTCACCAGGAACCCCGCCGCCCCGGCCTCCATCGCACGCCGCAGATAGCCGGGCCGGCCGAAGGTGGTGAGGATCAGCACCCGGCAGTCGGGCACCTCCTCCCGGAGATCGGCGGCCGCGTCCAGACCGCTGCGCCCCGGCAACTCGATGTCCAGCAAGGCGACATCGGGCCGGGAGGTCAGCGCGGCGGCCACGATCTCGTCGCCCGCACCCACCTGGGCCACCACCTCGATGTCCGGCTCAAGCCCGAGCAGGAGGGCGAGCGCGCCCCGCATCATCCCCTGGTCCTCGGCGAGCAGCACTCGTACGGACTTGGCGGGCCGGTGGTCCTGCGGCATCTCGTTCACGGGGAACAGGGTATGAGGGGGGTGCCTGTTGGGGTGCGTCGACCGGCCGGGGCGGCCGGTCAGGGGCGTACCCGGAGTGGGTCTGCCACCGACCGGACCGCGTCGGTTCACAGCAGCGCGTGCGGGTACTGCTCGGCGCGGTTCTGGAAGGCCAGGACCGCGGGGTTCTGGACGGTGCCGTCTCGGATCTCGATCGCCCGGCTGATGGTGCGGTCACCGTCCCAGCCGGCCGGCCCTTCGAGGACCGTCCGCAGGAACGGGATCAGCGCCTCGCTGTTCTCCCAGGTAGCCGCGTCCCACAGGTAGGAGGGGCTGTGGTCCACGGCGTAGTAGTGGACGTTGGTGCCGACAGTGAACATCGGCTCGCTGAAGGTCGTGGGCCGGGCCCAGGCGAAACCCATGCCCTCGTCGCAGGAGACGTCGATGACGAGGGTGCCGGGCGCGAGCTTCGGCAGATCCTCCTCTATCAGGAACATCAGCGGCGCAGCGGTGTCCTGGAGCACGCAGTTGACGATGATGTCGTGCCCGGCCAGGAACTCGGCCAGCGGCTCCGGACCGTCCTCGGTGAGCGCGATGCTGCGCCGCGGGTCGAGGGTGCCGTCGGCGACGTCGTGGTCGAAGCGCACGATCCGTGCCGAGTGGATCGGTGAGCTGACGGCGGTGGTGCCGCGGGCGGTGAGCACATCCACTTCGTACACGCCCAGCGCGCTGAGCGCGGTCACAGCGCCGCGGGCGGTGGCGCCGAAGCCGATCACCGCCGCACGCCGCCGACGCCCGTAGTCACCGGTCGCCCCGGTCAGCTGCATGGCGTGCAGCACCGACGAGTAGCCGGCCAACTCGTTGTTCTTGTGGAAGACGTGCAGGTTGAACCCGCCCTTCGGGGTCCAGTGGTGCATCGCCTCGAAGGCGATCAGGGTGAGCCTGCGGTCGATGGCGGCCTGCGTGATCTTCTCGTCCTGCACGCAGTGCGGCCACCCCCACAGCACCTGCCCGTCCCGCAGCTCCGCCAGATCCTCATACAGCGGTTTGGCCAGCAGGATGACGTCGCACTCCGCGATCAGTTCCTCGCGCGGGCGGAAACCGGCTACGTGCGGTGCGATCTGGGAGTCCGGGACACCGAAGTGCTCGCCGTATCCGGTCTGCAGAAAGATGCTGGAGCGGAGGTCGGCGTCGATGCGTTCGAAGTGCGCCGGGTGAACCGGCAGACGGTGTTCGTTCTCTTTGCGGGCCTGCGACACGATTCCGAGCTTGAGCTGCTGCAAAATGCCCCTCTGTTTACCCCCTGTGTAACACACCCGGAAGGGCACGGCTCCGGCGGACAGCGCTCCTTCGGGCCGAAGGGCGGCGTGAGCGTCGCGCGCGGGCGCGCTCGCGATTCCGGGGGCCGCCCAGGCGGACGAGTTCTCGGGCGATGTCAAGATCACGAAAGTGGTCGTCAACGGCGAGAAGAACATCGCTGACGATCAACCCGCGCATCGAACCCCAGGACAACACCACGGCCGGGATCTGGACCGTGAGCGCCCACGCGATGGCCGACGACGGTGACTACATCGGCAAGGAATCCGCCGCCAAGGCGAAGGTCCTGCGCAACTCCAGGCTGACGGCCAACGCCTCGCCGGAGCCGGTGAAGCCGAGGTGGCAGGGCGTGCGCTCGCAAGCCGCCAACTTGCGAACGCATTCCGCGTGCTGGGTGGACGACCACGTGCGGCCCCGGTTTCTGTTCCGGCGAGCCCCGCCTCACCGGCTCCAGGAGCTTGATCTGCTTCATGCACGCGGGGCACGTCTCACCTGCGGGTCAATACACCTGAGGGCTGTCCCGGATCCTAGAGGTTTTGTGTGGTCACACTGTGTCCGGTGACAGCGAAGTCCTTACCGGCGGTCCTGTAGGACTGCGTCGCCTCGCGTGCCTCAGTGAGGGCTCGCTGCCGGAGGCGGCCGCCGAACAACTGAATCGTGGTGGCGGCCAGGACGTCGTCCCTGCCGATGGTCCGCGCGTCCCCTCGGCGGGTGGACAGGGCCCCGAGGGATTCCTGGGGGGACGGGGACGGGCCCGGTTCGTCCGATGTCACGAGGGTGACCGTACCGAAGCGTTTGACCCCGCCCTCGCGGACGACCATGGCCGCATCCCGGGCGAGGTCCGTCAGGAACACGCTCGCGATCCCGTCCAGGTCGCGGACCATCGCCGGGACGGCCGTCACCCCCCGGTTCCGCAGCAGCTTCTTGACCCCGGCCTCGAACCTGTGGGCGCCGGCCACCGCGCTCGGTCTGCGCGACCTGCTGCGCTTACGAGGGGGCACGATGACACCCTCGGCGTCGTACATGACACCGTTCAGGCCCTTGAACGTCGGGCTGTGGTCGTACCACTTGCCGCCCACCTCCAGCTCGACGTTCCGGTCGATCGCCGAGAGAAGGTCCCTGGGTATCAGCTTCTTCCGGGCCTCCTCCGCCGCAGCTCCCCTCGCGGCGTCGATGATCTCCGTCAGCACGGTCCGCGTCACCGACGCGGCGGCCCACGTGGCCGACCGGGAGACGTGCATCGGGGTCACGTCCCTGAAAACCGTTCTGACGAGAGAAGGCTTGAACGGCGAGACGTCCATGACCGAGGCGGTCTCGGGACCGATGCGCTCAAGGCGTGCGGGCTGTGCGGTCATTGGAAGAACCCTCCCTTAGGTGCTGTCACGCAAATGATCTCTGACAGTGTCCGGTCCTCCGGAGACAGGCTCCACGCCTGCCCCTTACCGACGGCGTCCGCACCCCCGCGTCGCGGACCCGTTACCGCCTTCCCGGAAGAACGAGGGCTCAGCCCGGTGAACGGGGCTGTCCAGGACGGCACCGCTGCCGTGTCGGGCCGGCCACGCGATGATCATTCCAGTCCTCCTGCCGTCGCGGGTCCCACTTCCTCGGCCCAACGTCGGCTCCAGGCGTCCAGCGGGCTCAGCGCCTCGACAAGGTCCTGGCCGAGCTGAGTGAGGCGGTAGCCGTCGCCGTCCGGGGCGAGCAGGCGGGCGCCGGACAGTTCCTCGATCCGGGTACTGAGCACGCTGGAGGACATGCGCTCGCATCGGCGCTGCAACTCACGGAAGCCGGCCGGAGCTTGACCCAGTTCCCACAGGATCCGCATCGTCCAACGCCGTCCGAGCAGGTCGAGTGCGGCCATCACCGGACGACCCGATTCGGACCCCCGCACTGGCACACCCGGACGTGGCGCGCTGGCTTCCATAGTCACTCCTTGCGCTTCGGTTATCGAAGCATCATAGTGATTCGAAAATCGAAGCAGGAGGTGTTGGGATGTCACGCATAGAACCGCTCGCCCCGCCCTACCCCGCCGACGTCGACCGGGCGCTCCGCCGATGGATGCCGCCGGGTGTGCCGCACGAGCCACTCGCGCTGTTCCGCGTACTGCACCGTAACCCGGAGCTGGCCTCACGCATGTTCGCCCTCGGTGCCGGTCTGCTGGGCCATGGGCTCCTCCCCGCCATCGACCGGGAGATCGTCATCGCCCGCGTGACCGCGCGATCCGCCTGCGCTTACGAATGGGGCGTCCACGCCGCGACCTTGGCCCCGCAGGCCGGACTCGACCCGCAACAACTCCGGGCAACTACCCAACCCGACGCAGCAGCCAGCGCTCCATGGTCCCCACGCCACACGGCACTGCTCCACGCCGTTGACGAACTGAACGACACGAACCAGCTCACCCAGTCCGCCTGGGACGCCCTGCACACACACTATGAAGAGGCCCAGTTACTTGAACTGCTCGTACTGGTCGGCTGGTACCGAACCATCAGCTACCTGGCCAACGGGCTCCTGCTGGAAGAGGAACCCTGGGGTACCCCGTTCCCCACACGGTGACTACGTTCCGCTTCTACCGACCACCAGCCCGTAAGTCAGACGTACTCGTCCCCACACCGGAGGTTCCATGCCCAAGGGCTACTGGGTCAGCGCCTACCGCACCATCTCGGACCCCGAGAAGCTGGCCGCCTACAACAAGCTGGCCCCCGCGGCCGTCAAGGCCGGGGGCGGTCGGATCTGCGCCCGTGGCGGTCGGGTCGTGGCGCATGGCGCCGGAATCCCCGAGCGCACCGTCCTGATCGAGTTCGACAGCTTCGAGCAGGCCGTCGCGGCGTACGAGAGCGCGGCCTACCAGGAGGCGCTGGTCGCCCTCTCCGACGGCGTCGAGCGCGACTTCCGCATCGTCGAAGGCATCGACTGACCTGTTCCACGATGCACCGCTCCGGCTGCGGAACGAAGCCCTTCCCCTGATCATCGGCTCGATCGATACCCACTGCTCGTCCGCTAACGGCCTACCCCACGATTAATCTCGAGGTGGGTGATCGGAGCTCTTCGGACCTTCCAGTCGTGTGGGGGTAGGCGGTCTCGGAATCAGCGGTGCAGCGCGAACTGGGCCATGCGTAGGCCCGGTGCAGGTTCGAAGTCGACGGAGCGGCTGAAGCCGAGCCTTTCGTACAGCTTCACGGCGGGCTGGTTGTCCGCTCCGGTACTGACTCTCACCTCACCCCTGTCGGTCACCTTGGCGAGCAGGTGGTCCAGCAGGCAGGAGGCAAGACCCCGGCGGAACCAGGCAGGGTCCACGCAGACCCGGTCGATGTGGGTGACGTGCTGGCCGGCGGTTTCGGTCTGCCAGGCCACGAAGGCAGCCACCGTTCCTTCGGTGGTCACCGCGCCCAGCCAGCGCAGGGGCCGGGCCGTCATGTCCTGGAGAGATTCGGACAGGGCGGGGATGCCGTCGAAGCCGATGAGTTCGGCCTCGACGGCATAGGCGCGCAGGCCCACCGCGTGCACTGTGGAAGCGACCGTCGCATCTCTCAGGTCCAGCTCGCGGATCAGCATGCCGGGCGGCATAGGCGCCCAGGCAGAGGAATGAGCAAGGTCATCGTCGGGCATACGCCGAGGCTATCGGGCTGGGCTCCAACGCCGATCTCGGTCGGGAGCGCGGGGACATGGAGAGAGCCGCGAGAGTTGTCTGTTCGTGCAGATGAATCAGGCTCGCGTGGCCATGCCCCACCTCGCCTTCACCGGTCTCTCCCGCCAACATCTGGGTGCGCTGGTCGCGGAACATGCTGCGCGTTGCGGGAAGCCCTCTGCGAGTCCGGGCGCCCATGGCCGACGCGGTGGGGCCCGCCAACGGGAGGCCGGGGCAGGTCCGAAGTACGGTGACGATCATTGCCACGATCGAGCGATCGCGAACACGGAAGACTGGGCTTAACGAGCTGGTTGAGCCAGCGAGGCGGCCAGCAGCAGGAGTTGGGGTACGGCGAGCAGGGGTGCGGCCACCGCGGTGAGCCGGGTCCTGGCGCGGTGGGGCGCGCCGTGGGCCTTCCCCGGCCGGGCGAGCCAGGCGCAGAGGGTGCCCGCGAGGAGGGTCAGCAGGAGGCCGAGCAGCGTGCCCCGGCGCACCGGGGGTATCCGGGCGACCTGACCCGTCTGGGACTTGCTCGCCACGACGAGGGGGAGTGTGCCGAGCACGGCGGCGGACGAGTCGGGCTCCCCAGCGCAAGGCGGTCGTGCGGGGCGGGCGGGTCAGCGCCAGCGTCGCCGCGTGTGTGGGCAGCAGCAGGAGCGAGAACCAGTTGAGTAGCGCGGCCAGCAGCACGGTCGTGCCGTAGGCCGCCCAGAGCCCCGCGCCACGCCTGCCGGTCGCGTCGATCGCCTCGACCAGCAGCAGGCAGGCCGGCGCCGCACAGGCTGTGACCAGGGCGTACGAGCGCCCCTCCTGCGCGTACTGCTGCACTCCGGGGATTAAGGAGAAGGCCAGGCTCGCAGCCAGTCCCGTGCACGGGTCGGCCAGCCGGGCGCCCAGGAGGGTGATCACGGCGGCAGCGCCCGCCATCGCCAGGACGGAGGGGAGCCGCATCGGGCCGACCGGATGAAGACAGGCCCCGCCACCGCCCCCGTCTACGCGCCCGGGGCCGGGGCGGTGGCCGTGCCGCCGACCTCGTCCTCCCCGCCCGGCTCGCCCACGGGCAGTTCCGCCGTCACCACGAACCCGCCGCCCGGCCCCGGCCCCGCCTCCAGTGACCCGCCCGCCGCCGCCAGGCGTTCGGTCAGCCCCTTCAGCCCGGTGCCGCCGATGCCCGGGGTCGAGGAAGGAGTGTCCGCCGACGGGCCGCGGCCGTCGTCGGTGACCGTCAGGCGGACCCGGTCCGGGGTGCTCGCGATCACGAACGCGCAGGCGGTGGCGGTGGAATGGCGCAGGACGTTGGTGACGGCCTCCCGGGTCACCCAGCCCAGCAGTGCCTCCGTCTGGGGGGCGAGCGGTGGTCCCGAGCGGCGGACGGTCGGTTCGATGCCGGCGGAGGTCAGCGCGGACCTGGCCCGGTCGAGCTCGGTGGCCAGGCTGCCCTCGCGGTAGCCGGTGACCGCCTCGCGGATCTCGGTGAGCGCCTGCCGGCCGACCGACTCGATGTCGGCGACCTGCTGGAGCGCGTTGTCCAGGTCGCGGGGCGCGAGTCTGCGCGCGGCCTCCGCCTTGACGACGATCACGGACATCGTGTGGCCCAGCAGATCGTGCAGATCGCGGGAGAAGCGCAGCCGCTCCCGCTCCACCGCGCTCCGGGCCAGCTCCTGCCGGGTGGAGCGCAGCTCCATCACGGTCTCCGACAGGGTGAGCAGCGCGGACGTCACCGCACCGGAGATGAACGTGCCGTACGCCAGCGTCCACGGTGTCGACGCGCTGTCCTTGTGCCAGATCGCGACGAGGCACGCGGTCACGGCGAGGGCGAGCAGACCGACCGCCAGCCAGCGACTGCGCAGGATGGTCCCGCAGGCCAGCGAGAGCAGCGGGAAGAACAGCAGCCAGCTGCCGCCGTAGCCGCCCGCGAGCGCCAGCGTGACGGCGGCCAGTGCGCCGATCAGCACATACGACACCGGGCTTTCGCGCTTCTTCTTGTTGAAGCCCCGGAACACCACGGAGATGTACAGGGAGTTGAAGGCGAGCAGGCCGGCACCGCCGATCCAGGGGCTGGGGGTGTCGCCCTGGAACAGGTTGGAGAAGGAACCGAGGCCCATCAGCAGCCAGGGCAGCAGCACATAGGGCCCGGGGGGTCCCGGACGCCGGTGCTCCTTCCGCCACAGCCGCCGCTCCGCCCGCCGGCTGCGCCGTTCCTCGCGCGCTTGTGATCCGCTCCTGGACATGTTCACTCCCGTCACATGGTCCTCGCGGACCGACGGTACGAGATCACGGCGTACGCACCGAACAGCAGCAGCCACGCGCTGAGCACGCCGATGGTGGTGGCGCCGGGTGCGTGGCCGTCGGTGGCCGCCCAGCCGAGGTCGGCGAAGCGGTTGGCGGGGGTGAACTCGCCGATGGAGCGCAGCCACCCGGGAAACAGCTCCAGCGGGAACCACAGACCGCCGACGATCGCGAAGCCCATCAGGCACGCGACGTTGACCACGCCGGTGCCCTGCGGGGTCAGCCGGTAGCCGTTGCCGAGGCCGAGCAGGGTGAAGGGCAGGGCGCCGATCCACAGCAGCAGGACCAGCGCCGCCCACTGCCAGGCGGCCAGCCGTACCCCGTTGACCAGCCCGCCGGCCAGCAGCACCGTCAGGATCGTCGGAAGGACCGTCACCGAGCCGCTGACCGCACGGCCCACGACCGCCTGTGAAGGGGAGAGCGGGGTGACCCGCAACTGCTGGAGCCAGCCCAGCGACTTGTCGGAGGCGACCCCCGTACCGATCGACATCGCGGAACCCAGTGCCCCGTACGCGGCCATGCCGACCATCGAGGCGGTCTTCCAGCCGTCGGCGCCGTCATCGCCGCCGAGGTTGGTGAAGAGCAGGTACATCATCACCGGCATCCCGGTGCCGAAGAGCAGGAAGAAGCTGTCGCGCAGCGTCCGGCGGATTTCGAGCACGATGTACTGGAACATCAGACGGTCTCCGTTCGGTTCCGCGCGGCGACGGCCGCGGTCGAGGTGAGGGAGAGGAAGGCGGTCTCCAGCGTGGCCGGGGAGACCTCCAGGCCCCGGATCAGGCCGAGGCGGGCGAGCTCCACGACGGTGGCGTCCGAGTCGGCCGTGTGCAGCAGCGCCCGGTCCCCGGTCACCTCGACGGTGGCGACGCCGGGCAGCAGCTCCAGCCCGTCGGTGGACCGGCCGGCCAGGTCGAAGGAGACCTGGTGGTGGCCGGCCGCGGCCTTGATGGTGTCGCCGCTGCCGTCCGCGACGATCCGGCCCCGGTCGATGACGACGATCCGGTCGGCGTTCCCGTCGGCCTCCTCCAGATAGTGGGTGGAGAAGATCACGGTGTTGCCGCGCCGGGCGTAGGTCCGCATGGAGTCCCAGAACGCGTGGCGCCCCTCCACGTCCAGGGCTGCCGTCGGCTCGTCCAGCACGATGAGTTCCGGATTGCCGGCCAGTGCGACGGCGAACCGGACCCGCTGGGTCTGGCCGCCGGAGAGCTTGTCGATCCGCCGGTTCGCGTACTCCGTCACGCCTGCCAGGGCCAGTGCCTCGGTGACCGGCAGCGGACGCGGATAGGTGGAGGCGACGAAGGCGATCAGCTCGCGGACGGTCACCCGGGGGATGGGCTGTCCCTCCTGGAGCATCGCGCCGACCAGACCGGCCCGCACCGCCTGTACGGGGGTACGGCCCAGTACCCGCACACTGCCCGAGTCCGGCTCGTCCAGGCCGAGCAGCAGGCTGATGGCGGTGGACTTCCCGGCACCGTTGCGGCCGAGCAGGGCGACGGTCTCGCCGCGTTCGACGGTCAGCCCGATCCCGTCCGCAGCCCGCACGCTCTGCCCTGCCCGGCCGAAGGTCTTGACCGCACCGGTGAAGACCACCGCGGACCCGTTCCCCGTTGTCTGTTTCATGTATCTGACGCTACGGAGCCGGGGTGCCGCTCCGGCAGAGGCGCATGTACGGACTCCGGCATGACAAATGTCCTGCCCGAGCCGACGGGAACGGTGGCCGGATTATGGCCCCCTGCAGTGATCTGACGATACGTCAGGAGTCTTCCCAACTGCTGGGCGCTGCGTTATACATGGGGCCACCGGCTAGAACGCGTTCTAGGGCGGACGTGGTCTCCGGTCCCGCACGACCTCGGTGCGGCCGACGGTGCGGACGGCCGCGCCGAGGTCTTCCCACCATCAAGGAGCAGCTTTCCCATGCCCATTGATGCCGCAGAGGCGGTTGCCGCCGAACCCCGCTCGACCTCGATCAGCTGGGACCACAAGGACGTCCAGCTCTACCACCTGGGCCTCGGGGCGGGGACGGCCCCCGGCCGGCCCGACGACGCCACCGACCCGGACGAGCTGCGCTACACACTGGAGTCCCGGCTCCACGTCCTGCCGAGCTTCTCCACCGTCGCGGGCGCAGGCCTGGCGATGGCCGGCGGCCTCGCGGCCCCGGGGGTCGATGTCGACCTCGCCGCCGTGCTGCACGGCGGGCAGTCCGTGCGCCTGCACCGGCCGATTCCGGTGCAGGGAAGCGCCGTTCAGACCTCGAAGGTCGCCGCGGTGTACGACAAGGGCAAGGCCGCGGTCCTCGTGCTGCGTACCGAGGCCACCGACGACGACGGCCCGCTGTGGACCAACGACGCCCAGATCTTCGTGCGCGGCGAGGGCGGCTTCGGCGGTGACCGCGGCCCCTCGGAGCGGCTCGCACTGCCCGAGCGCGCACCGGACCGGGTGGTGGAGCGGCCGGTGCGCCCGGATCAGGCGCTGCTCTACCGGCTCTCCGGCGACTGGAACCCGCTGCACGCCGACCCGGAGTTCGCCAAGCTGGCCGGCTTCGACCGGCCGATCCTGCACGGGCTCTGCACCTACGGAATGACGCTCAAGGCGGTGGCGGACACCCTGCTGGACGGCGATGTGGCCCGCATCGGCTCCTACCGCACCCGGTTCGCCGGGATCGTCTTCCCGGGCGAGACCCTCCGTATCCGGATGTGGGCCGGTGACGGCCGCGTCCAGGTGGCGGTGACCGCCGTCGAACGCGACGACGCGCCGGTCCTCGCCGACACGCTCGTCGAACACTCCTGAAGCACGTACCGCACGTACCGACCCCGAGGGGAGCCGCACCATGCGCGCAGCCGTACTGCACGAGACAGGCCAGGACAAACTCGAAGTCCTCGACGACGTCGAGGCGGTGGGCTTCGGCCCCGGCAAGGTCAGGCTCCGCATCCGGGCCACCGGACTGTGCCACTCCGACCTCTCCGCGATGAACGGGGTGCTGCCGCAGCCCGCCCCCTTCGTCCCCGGCCACGAGGGCGCAGGCGAGGTGCTCGACGTCGGCGACGGGGTGAGCGGGCTCAGCGCCGGTGACCGGGTGCTGGTCTGCTGGCTGCCCGCCTGCGGCGCCTGTCCGTCCTGCAAGCGCGGCCAGACGCACCTGTGCCTGGCCGGTTTCATGAACGCGGGTACGCCCAACTTCAAGCGCCCCGGGGGCGATGTCTTCGGCTTCGCCGGCACCGGCACCTTCACCGAGGAGGTCGTCGTCGGCGCGGACTGCGCGGTGCCGATCCCCGACGACGTGCCGTTCGAGATCGCCGCCCTGATCGGCTGCGGCGTCACCACCGGACTCGGCGCCGCCATCAACACCGCACAGGTGGAGGCCGGTTCGTCGGTCGCCGTGATCGGCTGCGGCGGGGTCGGCATCTCCGCGATCCAGGGGGCGAGGGTGCAGGGCGCCGCCCAGATCGTCGCCGTGGACCCGGTGGCCTCCCGGCGCGAGGCGGCGCTGCGGTTCGGCGCGACGGAGGCGGTCTCGCCCGACGAGTTCGGCGACGCCAAACAGCGGATCACCGCCGGCGAGGGCTTCGACTACGTCTTCGAGGTCGTCGGCAAGTCCGCCACGGCCCGCGCCGCGTACGAGAACACCCGGCGCGGCGGCACCCTCTGCGTCGTCGGCGCGGGCGCCATGGACGACAACTTCCAGGTCAACATGTTCGAGCTGTTCTTCGACGAGAAGCGGATCCTGCCCTCCATGTACGGGGGAGGGGACGTGCTCCGGTCGTACGAGCGGGCCATCGCGCTCTGGCGGGCCGGCCGCATCGACCTCGAATCGATGATCACCCACCGGGTGCGGCTCGACGGCATCAACGACGCCCTCGACCAGATGCGGACCGGCGAGTCGCTGCGTACCTGCATCGAACTCTGACCCACCGCCCCGCCCCTTCCCGAGAGGACCCCGAGATCCGATGTCACTTCCCCTGGACGGACTGTCCGCGATCGTCACCGGAGCCGGCCGCGGCCTCGGGCGCGCCGAAGCGCTGGAACTGGCGCGGCTCGGCGCGGCCGTCGTCGTCAACGACTACGGGCAGCCCGGCCGCGACGGCTCGGGCGAGGCGTCCGCCACCCCCGCCGAGCAGGTCGCCGAGGAGATCCGGGCGGCCGGCGGCCGGGCGGTCGCGCACCTCGGCGACGTGTCCGACCACGAGCAGGCCCGCGCCCTGGTGGAACTGGCCGTCGACACCTACGGGCAGCTCGACGTCCTGGTCAACAACGCGGGCATCCTGCGCGACCGGATGATCTTCTCGATGACCGAGGACGAGTGGGACTCGGTCCTGCGGGTGCACCTCAAGGGCCACTTCAACACCACGCATTTCGCCGCGGCCCACTGGCGCTCCCGGTCCAAGGCGTCCGGCGGCCCCGTCTACGGCCGGATCGTCAACACCTCGTCGGAGGCGTTCCTGGCCGGTTCGGCGGGCCAGCCCAACTACGCGGCGGCCAAGGGCGGCATCGTCGGGCTGACCACGTCCACCGCGCTGGCCCTGGCCAAGTACGGCGTCACCGCCAACGCCATCTGCCCGCGCGCCCGGACCAGGATGACCGAGGACGTCTTCGCGGGCTTCCAGGAACCGCAGGACGGGCGGCTGGACGCGCTCGCACCCGAGCATGTCTCGCCGCTCGTCGGCTATCTGGCCTCCCCGGCAGCGGCCAAGGTCAACGGGCAGCTGCTCGTGGTGCACGGCGGGATGGTCGCGATCGTCGAACGCCCCAAGGTGGCGGCGAAGTTCGACGCGGCGAAGGAGACGTTCTCCTTCGACGAACTGGACGAGCTGATCTCCCCGTACTACGAGGACCGCCCGCCGAACGAGACGTTCGCCGCGGCGGAGGTGCTCGGGCTGAAGCGGGACTGACCGGCCGCGCACCGCACAGGGGAGGGCCCCCGCAGCC